>JAUXFZ010000234.1 GCA_030622585.1 Myxococcales bacterium | reverse complement strand
GTGACCTGCGACGGTTTCGTATGTTTCGATCGCCGAGCCGCGGTCACCCTTGCGTACGTGCAAGTCGCCGATCTTCAGCAGAGAACGCACGTCCCGCTTGTCGGCGTCAACCAGCTTCTTGTACTGGGCAATCGCTTTGTCGTACTGGCCGCGCGACTGGTACTTCCGCGCCGCGTCCAGAACCTTGTTCCTGTTAATAGCCAATGCCCCTGCTAAGCCCCCATGCGTTCAGTGCACCCACACAAGTCTACTAATGCCGGATGGTAGCGGTCAACAAGCGCTAGGCCTGGAGCTCGTCGAGGAAATGCGTCGAGAACCGGCCTTCCTCGAAGGCGGGGTGCTCGAGGATCCGCTGATGGAGCGGAATGTTGGTGACTATGCCCCCAATAAGCGTCTCGCTGAGCGCTCTCTGCATCTTGGCAATCGCCTGAGCCCGTGTCGGTGCATGTACGATGAGCTTGGCGATCAAGGGGTCATAGTGAGGCGGAACGAACCCGCCGCCGTACACGCCACTGTCGATGCGGACGCCGGTTCCGCCTGCCATGTGGAGCTCGGTGATCCTGCCGGGACTGGGGGCAAACGTGTCCGGGTCTTCCGCGTTGATCCGGCATTCGATGGCGTGACCGCGCGGCGAAAGGTGCTCCGGCAGCTCCAGCCGTTGGCCGTCCGCGATCCGGATCTGTTCGTCGACCAAGTCGATGCCCATGACGAGCTCGGTGACCGGGTGCTCCACTTGGATGCGTGGATTCATTTCGAGGAACGTCAGCTCGCCGTCATCATCGAGCAAGAACTCGAGAGTCCCGGCCGACAAGTATCCAGCTTCGCTCATGGCGCGCCGGATGGTGGCCGACATGTCGTGCCGCAACTCATCGGAGAGAGCCACGCTCGGCGCTTCTTCGAGGATCTTCTGATGGCGTCGCTGGATGGAACACTCACGCTCGCCGAGGACATGGACGTTCCCATGTTTGTCGCCCAGGATCTGGAACTCGATGTGCCGTGGTCGGTCGATGTACTTCTCGAAGTAGAGCGCGTCGTTGCCGAAGGCGGCGCGCGACTCGGCGCGTGCCGTCTCGAAGATGGCGCGCAGCTCCTCCTTGGACTGCAGGATGTGCATGCCCCGGCCGCCGCCGCCGCCAGAAGCCTTTAGCAGCACCGGATAACCGAGCGCTTCTGCCTTCTTGACGGCGTCGTCGACATCTTCGACGAGCTCGGTCCCTTCGATCGTGGGGAGTCCGAGGGATTTGGCGAGCGCGCGCGCGCTTACTTTGTCTCCCCATTGGCGCATCTGGTCGGGGAGCGGTCCGATGAACTCGAGCCCGCATTGGGCGCAGGTTTCCGCGAACTCGGCGTTCTCTGACAAGAATCCATAGCCAGGGTGCACCGCATCGGCGCGCGTGACTTCCGCTGCCGCGATGATCGCGGGGATGTGGAGGTAGCTCCGCATCGGGTCAGCCGGACCGATGCAGATCGCCTCGTCAGCCAGCCGAGTATGCAGCGCGTCGGCATCGATCTCGCTATGAACCGCGACGGTCCGTAGGCCGCGCTCGCGGCACGAGCGAATCACGCGGAGCGCGATCTCACCTCGATTTGCGATGAGGACCTTCTCGAACACGGCTCAGCTGGTCTCGATCCGAAAAAGCCGGTCGCCGTATTCCACCGGCTTGCCATTCTCCACCAGGACGTCGACGACGGTGCCCGAGACCTCCGACTCGATTTCGTTCATGAGCTTCATGGCCTCGACGATGCACAGCACCTGGCCCGGCGAGATCGAGTCGCCCTCCTGGACGAATGCCTCATTCTCGGGGGAGGGCGCACGGTAGAAGGTTCCGACGAAAGGCGAGGTGACATAGTCGGCGTCGTCTACGGCGGGTGTGTCGCCCGACCGCGTGGTGCCCGACGCTCCTTCAGATGCCGACGCCACGGTGCTCACGACGGGCGCGGGATCGCGGCGCACTCGGATGCGGTCGTCGTCGTGCTCAACTTCGATCTCGGTGAGATTGGACTCGTCGAGAAGTCGAATGAGCTCGCGGAGTTGTTTGAAGTCCAACTTCATGGGTTTCCCGGCGGCGATGAACTAGCCGGTAGCGTTCAGATAGTCGATTAGTGCTTGAAGTCCAAGCGCGTAGCTGTTCTTTCCGAAGCCAATCACGGAACCAATACACACGGCGGCTGTCAGTGACTGATGACGAAACGATTCGCGCGCCTGTGTGTTGGAGATGTGCACCTCGACCGTCGGCAGCCCCGCCGCCGCGATTCCATCACGCAGTGAGACCGAGGTGTGTGTCAGGCCGCCCGGGTTGATGACGACGCCGTCGAACGAATCGCGCGCGTCGTGAAGCCAGTCGATGAGCTGTCCCTCTTGGTTCGACTGTCGGCATTCGATGGCAACGCCCAGGCCCTTTGCCAGCTCTGCGAGCCCCTGCTCGATGTCGTTCAGCGTGGTGGCTCCGTATACATCGGGCTCCCGAGTTCCCAACAAGTTGAGATTGGGCCCGTTGAGTACCAGCACGCGTTTCGCAGAGGCCGCCATGGCGTCAGAGGTTTTCGATCAGCTTGGGCGCGCTGGCTCGCAGAACAAAGCGCGCCTTACCGACGTTGCCGCCGGGCGCGACTGTCAGGGCGACGAAGTACTCGTCGGAGAGCATGCGGATCACGGTTGTCAGCCGCTCGGTCTTGACCGAGATTTCCGTGGCAGCGCCGGTGTCGAGCATTTCGGCGGCGCGTTGGATGCCCTTGAGCACCACGCTGTATTCCATCCCCACCGACTCGATATCAAAGGGACCGTCAGCCGTCGAATATTGATCGATAGCGATCCCGTCCGACGCCATCAGGAGCCCAGCCACTCCGCCGTCGGTTCGCTCGACGAGGTCTTGCAGTATCTCTTTGAACATCGTTCCTCCGCTCTGCGATCACCGCACGGACAGGTCCTCGGGTCAAGTATCGCGTTGGCCAAATTGCAGCTCGACCGTCAGGCCGCCGCCCTCTGTATCGGCAAGCGTGGGACGCAGGCCGTGGCGCTTCGCGACATCACCGGCGATATGCAGTCCGAGCCCCGTTCCATGTGGGTGGCGCGTACGCGCCTTGCTCCCCCGGAAGCCCGGTTCCAGCACGCGACCGCGATCAGCTTCCGAAATACCCGGCCCGTCATCGACGACTTTGAACGTCCACGCGCCCCGCGTTCCGTCGAGAAGCACCGCGACGTGTCCCCCCGCTCGGTTGTAGCGAACCGCGTTCTGAACCACGTTTCCGAGCGCCTGTTCCAACAGCGTGAGATCGCCGAGAAACTCGATCGTGTCTTCCGGCACGGCAGCCTCGAGTGCGATTTGCTTGCGCTTCGCAATCGGACGATGCCGGTCGACCACGCGTTCGACGAGACGGTTGAGGTCGATCGGATCCCGATGCGCGAGGCCTTCGTTGGCTTCGAGGCGCGCCGCAGCGTTGAGATTGTGCAGGAGCGACCCTAGGTACTGGGACTCCTCGATACTCGGCACGAAGGCCTTCGCGTCGAGCGCGTCGCCGGCTTCGATGCGTTGCTGGAGCGAGACGAGGTGGCCCTGCAGCACCGTGAGCGGGAGCATCACGTCGTGCGTCGTGTTGGCGATGTAGGTGCGGAGCGCGGCCTCGCGGTCCCGTACGGACTCCAGTTGCGCTTGGATCGTCTGGCGGCTTTGTTCGAACGCAGCGCCAAGCTCGGCTATCTCATCGTTGCCATCGACATGGATCGGCGCTTCCGAACCGTCCCCTAGCTTCCGGACGGACTCGGTCAGCTGACGTACGCGACGAACGATTGGCCCGGCGCTGACGAGGGCGACCACGATCATGACGAGCGCGACGAGAAATGCCGGCATCAGAACCGCACCGGAGAACCAGGGGGGCGGTCCTTTCGTGCGTATCAGTACCACCGCACAAGGCCCCTCGTACCAGGGCATTCGGACCGCGACTTGCGTGCGACGATGGTCCTCGGAACGGTAGGTGGCGATATCGTTCCCGGCTCTCAGCTGTTGCGCGAGCTCGGGTGGAAACGCCGGGCTATCGGGATTCCGGCTCTGGAGGTCCGTGTCGTACGCAAACACACGATGCCGCGGGAACGGGTGACGGGGTGGGCCTGGTCGCCTACGAGCATGGCGCTCCCCTTGCTGGCCGGGCCAATGTTCCGGGTTCGCCTCGCAACGTCGGCGCCCGCCCGAATCCATTCGATGCACCGCCGCCTCCGCGAGCGCTTCGACTCTCAGTTGCGAGTGCCAACGCGATTGGGCCCAACCCATCAACACCAACAGCGAGATCGTCGCCAAGCCGAGTGTCAACGCCAACCGTGCGCGGAGCTTCATCGGCCTTCCGAGAGGCGATACCCGATGCCCCACACGGTTTCGAGTTGCGTGGCGTCAGTGCCGAGCTTGCTGCGAAGCCTCGAGATGTGGACATCGAGGGTGCGCCGGCTCGCGTCATGCGCCGGGTCGAGCGCCGCATCCACCAGGGCATCCCGGGTGACGGGGGACCCCTTCCGTCGAGCGAGCAACGCGAGAATCTCGAACTCCACGGGCGTCAACGAAAGGGTGCTGTCGCTCGCGGTCACTTCACGGCGTTCGAGATCGACCCGAATCGCCCCAACGATCAATCGCTCGGCGCCCACGAGGTTCGGGCGCCGCAAGCACGCCTGGATGCGCGCGAGCAGCTCTTCGGGAAAGAATGGCTTGGTGACGTAGTCGTCGGCGCCAAGCTTGAGGCCGCGGATCTTGTCCGCCGTGTCATCTCGCGCGCTGAGGATCAGTACCGGCACCTCGGATTTCACGCGGTAACGTTTGAGCAGGTCCATGCCGTACGTGCCCGGGAGCATCAGGTCCAAGATAATCATCCTGTAGTCGTCTGGATTGATGCCGCGAGCTGCGTCGCCGTCCTGGAGCCAGTGCGGAGCGAACCCCGCTCGCGAAAGCGTCTCGACCACTTGCTGGCCAAGGGCGACGTCATCTTCGACGAGCAGGATTCGATCGGACACCGGGTACTCCAGTTACTTCGGGTCTTCGCTCTGGGGGCGCTCGAAGCGCTCTTGCATTCGTTCGACTTTGTGTTCTCGCTTCATCAATCGAAGCTCCTCACGCTGCGCGCAGGTCAGGT
>JAUXFZ010000077.1 GCA_030622585.1 Myxococcales bacterium | reverse complement strand
CGCCGCGCTTCGAGGGGTCGATCAAGTACGGCTCGAGCAGGCGCGTCAGGGCTTTGTCGCGATCCCGGGCGGCACGGAGTTTTCCTTGAGGTCCAAATATTTCGTCGGGACCATTCACACCCTGCGGGGCGAATACCTCGACGCGATTGCGGCATTCCACGGCGTGCTCGGGAACGAAGCAACGAACGAGCAGGAACGCCGTGTCGTCCCACTGACGTACCTCGCGCTCGGGCGTCTCTACTACGAAAGCGACCAACTCGAACAGGCGCTCGAAGCCTATCGCGCGATCGAACAAACCTCGTCGCTCTTCGCCCCAGCCCTGTACGAGCTCGCGTGGACCTACATCAGGATGGGCGATGCCGTTCAGGCCGAGCGCGCGCTGGAGCTCCTCTCCGTGGCGGCCCCCGATAGCCCGCTCAACGCGGACGGCCAGGTTCTAAGGGGCGACCTGTTGGCCCGTAGCGGCCGCTACAACGAAGCCGAGGTGGTGTTCGACGAGGCACGGGCGACGTTCGGGCCTATCCGCGACGAGCTGGATCGCACGCGCCGCGAGCACCCCGACCTTCACGCCTATTTCCGACAGGTTGTACGCAGCAACCTAGAATATTTCGACATTGACGACTTCCTGCCGGCGTCCGCCCGGCGTTGGGTCGTCCTCGGGGGGGACTACGAGCGGGCGCTCGAGGTGCTCGCTGATCTGAGTGAGGCCAAGCAGTTGGTGCGGGAAACCGACGATCTCGCCGAACGGATCACCGCGGCCCTGAGCGCGCCCAATCGGGTGAGCGTATTCTCCGACCTCCGCCGACAGCGGGAAAGGACGACGGGGCTACGTAACCGCGCGGCCCGCGCCCGTGGGACCCTGATCAGCAGTGAGGCCCAGACCCGGGGCAGCCGAGGGGGCGAGGTCTCACGCGTTCGATCACGGCGCCAGGAACTTTACTCCGAAGTGATGAAGATGCCGGTCGACACAGAACAGTTCGTCGATCGCGACTTCGAAAAGCTCGAAGAGTACCGTGCGGCCGAGCGCGAGCTCCAGGGGCTGCGCGTGGAGATCCTTGGGCTCGAAGCACGTATCGTCGCGTCGAGGACGGGTCTGGCCGCCGTTGACCCAGCGAAGGTCGACCCCAAGGCGCTGCGCGCCCAGCTCGAGGCGCACACCGCGGAGGTCAAAAAGCATGAAGAGGACCTGACCTGGATCCGTCGCCGCCTCGAAGTCGGCCGCCTCCACGTCGGGGTCGGCGACAAGCGGTATGAGGCAGATGATGCGGAGCGCTCGAAGTTCAACAGCTTGGTCGATCGGGAGCGTGAGCTCGCCGGGTCGGGCGGTCGTGCCTACGACGCCGCATTCTCCCGGGTGGCCGCCGTGGAACGCCAGCTCGATCGACGCGACGCGGAGGTCGCCGACATGGTACGACGACGGGTCGCGCAGATGCTGGTCGTGGTCGACGAAGAGACCGTCAACCTCGCCCGCTACCGCGTGGCCCTCCGCTCACTCGAGGGCGAAACCGAAGACGTCGTCGGCGCGATCGCATATCTCAACTTCCATCGCGTCCGTGACCGATTCTACGAGTTGGTCTTGCGGGCGGACCTCGGCAAGATCGATATCTCCTGGGCGCGGCGTGAAGATCACCGACTGCGCATCGACGGGCTGACCCGGGAGCGTGCACGCGAGCTTCAGGCCCTCGATGACGAATTCCGCGACGTGATGGACGAAAACCAGGGCGGCGAGGGCGCACCATGAGCCGACGTCGCAAGGCCCTGTCGCTATCGTTGCTTGCGATGTGGGTCGCGGCATGGAGCCCCGCCGTTCCCGCAAGCGCGCAGGTGGAAGACCAGGCCGCGCCCTGGGACGGCGCAACCGACGTCACGTTGCCGCCGTTTCTTCAGAACACCGACCAACGCATCGTCGACCAAAGGCCGCCTCCTTCCGCGGAACAACTCGAAGCGCTGAGGCAACTGGAAGAGGAGGTCGATCGCTTCATCGACAGCGGCGAAGCCTTCCGCTCGACGGTCACGTCACTGGTGCGACGCGAGTACCTCCAGCAGCGCCGCGAGCGCGACCGCTGGTATGGCGAGCAGCTCGAAACAGAGGAGCGAGCATTCGGCGAGGCCCGCGAAACCGCGATTCGCGTCTTCGAGGAGTTCATCCGCCGCTACCCGCAGCACGCGAAGTACACCCCGGACGCGATGTTTCGCCTGGGCGAGCTTTATTTCGAGCGAAGTGCCCTCGACTTCCAGAAGCTGTACGACGACGCGCAGGTCGCTCGCGAGGCCGGCGACCTCACCGCCGAAGACAACCTGCCGACCTCGCCCGACTTCACGCCGACGGTCGTCCTCTACAAGACCCTGGCGCGCAGGTTCCCGGCCTACGAACGCTCTGACGGAGTGTATTATCTGATCGGTTACACCCTGAACGAGATGGGGCGCCCCGAGGAAGCCGTCGCGGCGTGGCTCGCCCTCGTATGCTCGAACAAGTACGACTACGACCCGGACTGGCGACCGCCTCCACCAAACGCGTCGCTGGCCGCACAGGCCAAGTACCCAGCCCTAACACTGGACGGTCGGCCCCTCGGCGCACCGGTCGGCGGCTCCTTCGTCGACCCGTACAAGAGCTGTCAGCCGATCACGCCGCAGGAGCGCTTCGTCAGCGAGACCTGGTTCCGGGTCGGCGAATACCACTTTGATGATTTCGGCGGCAGGAACGCGCTCGAACTGTCGATCGCGGCGTATGGTCGAATCCTCCAAAATGCCGACGACCGCAACTACAATCTCGCCCTCTACAAAGTCGCGTGGGCGTACTACCGTGCGAGCCGCTACCCCGAGGCAATCCGGCATTTCGGCAGATTGGTCCAGTGGTCGGACGACACGCGGAGCAAGACGGGCCGGGCCGGCTCGGAGCTCCGACCCGAAGCGATCGAGTACCTCGGCATCGCTTTCGCATACGACGACTGGAACGAGAATCAGGTTTCCGACCCGCTCGAGGGTCAGCCGACCGGCATCGAGCGCATCCAGGATGCCGCGCTGATCCCGCAGCGACGGCCCTGGACGCCCGATGTGTACTTCCAGCTTGGACAGGTCTACTTCGACGAGGCGAAATACGTCGAGGCCATCGCTGCCTGGCGACTGGCGATCATGAAGTGGCCGAACCACCACCGCACCCCCGCGGTGCTCAACGACATCGCGGTCGCCCACCAAATGCACAACGAGTTCGAGAGCGCGATCCTCGCACGCTCGGAGCTCACCCAATACGTGCAAGGTAGTCAGTGGTGGAACGCCAACATGGACCGTCCAGCGGAGCAGCGAAACGCCGAGCAACTGGCGGAGAACGCGCTCATCGTCACCGCGATCCATCACCACCAGCGGGCACAGCGATTGCGTCAGCAGTGCGTGCAGGATCGCAACGTCAGACTTTGTCGTGACTCCAGGGTCGAGTACCAACTGGCGGCCACCGCATACCGCGGATACCTCGAGCGCTACCCGAACAACCCCCAGGGCTACGAGCTGCACTACAACCTCGCGGATGCGCTGTATTGGTCGAAAAACTACGAACAGGCCGCAACGGAGTACGCCGAAGTCCGTGATTCGAACGTGGATGACACCTACCTCGCCGAGTCCGCGCGGCGAGTGGTCGAGTCTGTGAAGCGCATTGCCGACCGCGATGTCGAGGAGGGACGTTTGCTCATCCGCAGCGAGCCCCCGGCCCCGACGGGTGCGCCCCTGTCGGTCCATCCGGTCGCGATGCCCCAAACGGTGCAGCGACTCGCCCGCGCCCGGGAGATCTACCTCACGCGCGTGCGAACCAACCGAGACACGGAGGGCGTGCGCGCGGCCTACGACTACAACAACGCGTTGCTGCTGTACTGGTACGGCTTCTGGCCGCAGGCGGGCTCCCGATTCACACGGATCTACGAAGAGCGCTGCTCAGGTCCCGAAGCCGATGCGACAGGCCAGATCGCCTGGGAGAATCTTCGCGCGATGGCCATGGCGACGGACGACTCCGAGGAGATTCGGCGCCTGGCAACCGATATCCAGGAGCGGGGCTGCACGTTCTCGGCGCGGGCCGACAAGATCGATTGCAGCAAGGCAGGCAACCGTGACAAGCCAATTTGCCGTGCCGGCGCAGACCTCAACGCCCTTGTCTACCAGGACGCGCTCGACGTCTACAAGCGCGCCGGGCAAGCCACCGGGACCGAGCGGCGACTTCTCTACGAGCAGTCCGCCACGATGTTGCTAGCCGCGGTCAATCGCAACCCCGGCGACAGACAGGCCCCGGTCGCGCTCGAGTATGCCGCGCTCGCGCTCGAAGCGACCAACCGCTTCGAGTCGGCAGGCCAGCTTTACCAGCGCATCATCGACGAAGTCGGGCCGCGCCAAGCGGAGGACGCAGAGGAGCAGCAGAGCCTCGATGCCATCTTGGCGAACGCACACTTCAAGCTCGCGTACACCGCAAGCCGCAACTTCGACTTCGACCGCGCTGTGGAGAATTATCGAGTCCTCGCCGACTCGACGCGCTTCGCTAAATCGGCAGACCCAGGGGTCCAAAGCAAGCGCGCTGACGGGCTCGTGAACTCGGCGATCCTGCTCGAGCAACTCCAACGGTACCCCGCAGCGACACAATACTACCGGCGCGTCTACAATAGCGTCAGCGACTCCGAAACGAAGCGAAACGCGCTCTACCGAATCGCCGAGATGGCCTACAAGCAGGACCGGTACCCGCAGGCGATCACCGGCATGCGCGCGTTCATCAAGGTCTACGGCGACGATGGCGAAGCCGGAGAGTTGGTCGTGCGAGCCTACTGGTCGATCGCGCAGTCATGGAGGGCACGGGGACGAATTCGTGACTACCGCGCGGCGCTCAAGGACGTGACGTCGGCGTACGAACGGACGGGCCAGCCCGCAGGGTCGATCGCCGCCGGGTACGCCGCCGAAGCTCGTTTCATTCTGGTGGACGGCAAGCTCGCCACCTTCGAGAGGTTCGAGATCAAGCCGGGCAAGCCGAGGACGATCGAGGCCTACATCAAGGCCATCACGAAACAGATCGGCGGCGGCGGCAGTCAAGCTAAGTCGATCGCCGACGGCTACGAACCGGTGTTCCCCTATCGCCGTCCGCGCTGGACCATCGCAGCGTACGTTCGCCAGGGACGGGCCTACGAAATCCTGGCTCGTGCGATTCTGAACACCCCGGTCGTGATGCCGTTGGATCTGAAAAAGGTGCTCCGACAGGCCGGCCGAGACGAGCGCGAGGACTACCAACTCGACTTCGAGGACAAGGTGCGCCAGGTACTCGACAGCAAGGTGCGTCCCATCGAGTGCTTTGCCGTCGCACGCTACGCGTTGGCGGCCCGTGCCGGGCGCGCCGGCAGCTTCGATGACCAGCACACCCGTATCGCGATCGACCGGCTGCAAGCCTACGGCGACGAGCGCATCGCGGAATGCATCGCGGAGGCACAGACCCGCGACGCCACCTTCCAAGGATACGTGCCCGGCGAGTTCGCCCGTTCACCGCGAGGCAGGCCGCTAGAGATTCGACCAGGGATCGCCCCGCCTGCTATCACCGGGGAGAACGAGTGATGCGCCTGGGGGTCCCAACGCTGGTGTGGATTGGAGCGATGATCTTCGCTACGTACGGTTGCGCCGGCCGGTCCGCTTCCGGACCGACCGGGCCAGAGTCCTCCTCGGGCGGCGAGGCGGAAGCCCCTGAGTCCGGAGGCACGTCGTTGGAAACGCCAACGTCGTCAGAGGCGGAGGGGGCCTGGGGCGCGACACGCGCCGAGCAGTGCCGCCGCGAGGCTCGCCCCGCCATGTCTCCCAAAGCGAGTAGGGCCTTCGACGACGGGGTGCGCTACGCCTCGACCAACGACATCACCGCCGCTGAAACCAGCTTCCAAGCAGCCCTCAAGAAAGACGCCAGCACGTACCCCGCGCTGTACAACCTCGGCGTTCTGGCCGATAGAGGCGGCGACGAGGAGGGTGCGATGAACTACTACCGCCGCGCGTTGCGAGTGCTTCCCGACTACGAGCCGGCCGCGCGCGGCATCTCGACAATTCAGGTCCGGCGAAACCAAGTGCGGGCCGCCGTGGCGACGGTCGAGCCGCTCGCCAACGAGTACCGCGCCAACCTCGAAATGCAGGCGCTCTACGCCGAGGTGTTGGTCGACGCGGCGCGGATCGACGAGGCTTGGATGGCCGCGAGGCGCGCGCTCAAATGTGACGAACGCTTCGTGCCCGCGCTGATCGCACTGGTGAAAGCTAGCCGAGCGCAGGGACGGGATGAGCTCGCAGACTCGATCCTCGCGCAAGCGATGGAGGTGGACCGCAACGTGGCCGAACTCCACTTCATGCAGGGCGAGAGGCTCGCGGCCGAGCCCGGGCAGCTCCGGGAGGCCATGGCGGCCTACGAGCGAGCCATTCAGCTGCGCCCCAACTACGCAGAGGCCCGCATGGCGCTCGGGATTCAACTCCTGGCCGGCGGCAACTATCCCGCCGCCCTGTCCCACTTCCAGGCCGCAGAGCGCCTCGTTCCCACACTTCCCGAAGTTCACGTCGATCTCGGCGACGCCTACCGGGCCACCCGCCGATGGACCGACGCCCAGCGTGCCTACCGACGAGCCCTCGGCCTGCAACCAAATCTGCCCGAAGCACACTACGGCTTGGGTTTGCTGTTCCTCACTGCTGCGGGCGACTTCCCCGGTCTCGACGAGCTGACCGCATATGAGAAGGCGGTCAACGAGTTCAAGAGCTACCGCGGCGAGATGGGGCCGCGCCTAGCCAAGGACGACCAGTCGGAAGAGTATCTTCGGGACCTAGATCGAATGATCAAACGCGCGCGGCGTCGGATCGAGCGCGAACAGGGAGGCACGTCATGAAACGCTCGGCTTCGATCGTATGGCTCGCGCTGCTTCTCGTCGCCGTAGCGACGACCGCAACGCTTGCGCAAGACGCCAAGAGACGCCAACCACGGGTCATCCAGCTCGAAGAAATCGTCATCGAAGGTCGCGTCCAGAAACCCAACGCGTTTTACATCCTCAACCGATCCAATTTGGGCTATGAGGTGCTCGAGCTTCGTACGAGCTTCCTCCGCGAAATTATTCGTAGCGTTCAGAAAGAACCCTTCTAGTGGCGCAACCGCAGACTCCTAGCCAGAGACCGCGTCCTGGCGCCATGACGATGGAAATGCAGGCGGTCCCGATAAAGCACTCGGGCCCCAAGGTCCTGCGCATCGGCCTCTTTCGGGACAAGAAAATCGTCGAGGAGCGCATCGTCCGGCGGCGTGAAACGGTTTCCATCGGCACCGCCGCCAAGAACCACCTCATCATCAAGTCGGGGACCCTGCCGGCCAAGCTCGAGTCGCGTTTCGAGCTCTTCCAACTCGTGGGGGACGACTACATCCTAAATTTCACCGCGGAGATGACCGGGAAGGTCGCATTGCCCGGCGGGGTGCAAAAACTGGAGCACTTGCGCGAAACCGGCGCGGCCCGAAACGCTGGAACCCACTATCAGATCAAGCTGGCGGATGCGTCGCGCGGCAACATCCGCATGGGGGATTTCACTGTCTTCTTCGAGTTCGTGTCGGCCCCACCGATCACGCCGAAGCCGCAGCTGCCAGCAGCCGTACAGCGAGGATTCGTCAAGAACATCGACTGGACGTTCACCACCTGGGTGATCTTCTCGTACATGGTCTTCTTCGGATTCATCATCTACATGGAGAACTCCGACTGGGAGATCGACACCGGAGCTCAAGAGGTGCCTGAGAGGCTGGCACGCTTGATCTTCGAAGCGCCGATCGAACCGCCTGCGGTCGAAGAAGAGATCGAAGCCGGCGAGGGGGAAGAGGAAAAAACCGAGACCAAGGCTCCAGACAAACGACCCGCCCAGGCCAAAGAGAAAGAACCCGCGGGCGGGGCCGAGCCCGCCGAAGCAGCCGCAGGCCGCGCCCGCATCGTCCAGGAGGCCACCGCGCAGGCCGAAGCCATGCTACTCGGTGCCCTCGGCGCAGAAGGCGGCGCGCTCGGTGATGTGCTCGCCGGAGGCGCCGTCACGGGCAACGCGGCCGATGTCTTGGCGCAGGCTTCCGGTGTCGGCGTAGCAACCAAGAGCAAAGCTGGGACGCTACGCACGCGGAGCGGAGGAGGCAGCGGACAAAAGGCGGGCCTCGGCTCGCTCAAGAAGGGCAAGGGCGCCGGCCAGGCTGCCAAAGAAGGGCAGACTGTCAAAGAGCGTGACGTCCGAGGCAATGTCGGCCTCAACCGCGGAGGTGATGTCGGTGGCAGCGGTGAGTTCGACTCGGCCCTCGTGCAGCGACAGATCAAACAGCGTTTGAAGTCGATCACCCGCTGCTACGAGTCCGAGCTTCGCAAGAATCCGAGCCTGGCCGGGAAGGTGACCGTCACTTTCACCATCCAGGAACGAGGCAATGTGACCGACGCTAGGGCGAGTGAGAATACGACCGGTAGCGCGGCCGTCGCCGACTGTGTGACGAGGGCGATCAGCCGCTTCCGCTTCAACCCGGGGCCGGACGGAGGCAGCGTCACCTTCCGCTATCCCTTTGTTTTCCAACCGCAAAATTAGCTTCGACGAGACCGTAT
>JAUXFZ010000384.1 GCA_030622585.1 Myxococcales bacterium | reverse complement strand
GCCAGACCCAGCATTCCCGCCCCCATCCAACCGAAATCCCACCCCACCCGAGAATTCCCCGGCCTGATCCCCCAGTCCCAGGTTCGATTCCACGAAACCCCGATCCCTCGGTCCCAGGTTCGATTCCGATCCCTCGGTCCCAGGTTCGATTCGACGCGATTCTACGAAACCCAGCAGTCCGGTGGCCGACATGGGAGCATGTCCCTGCCGCGTCCCGTCCTGCCGAACACGATCTACATGTTGACCCGGAGATGCATGGGTCGGCGCTTTCTGCTTCGTCCTGACGGCGCCATCAACAACATATTCGTCTACTGTCTCGCGCGGGCGGCCGAGAAGTACGGTATCGAGCTTCACGCCGCATGTGTGATGAGTAATCACTATCATCTGATCCTGACCGACGTGCGGGGTGTCCTTCCCGATTTCACCGCCTGGCTCAACCGACAACTAGCCGTCTGCATAAAACGCGTGCGCGATTGGGACGAAGTGGTGTGGGAGCCGAACGTTGGTTGCAGTGCTGTGGAGCTTACAGGAACCTCCGAAGTATTGGATAAGGTGGCGTACGTGATCCTCAACCCGGTGAGCGCTGCGCTCGTCCGGTCTCCGGAGCGGTGGGCTGGTGTGGTGACTACGGTGCGAACGCTCCGCGGAGGCACGATGAGCGCCAGGCACCCCAGGGTGTGGTTTAGGAAAGAAGCTCCAGAGGGTGCTACTGTGACGTTCACAACGCCGACGTGCTTCGCGGACCAGGAGCACTACCACAGCGCGCTCGAATCGCTCTTGGTGCGCCGTATCGAGCAGGCACGAACGAGGGTGCGTCGGCAGGGGCGGGGTTACCTGGGACGAACGCGGGTGCGCAAGACGCGCGTGTCGGATCGACCGGCAACCAAGAAGGAACGCTTTGGGCGAAGTCCAACCTTCTCCGCATTGACACGGGCTAGATGGCTTGCGGCGGTCAAGAAACTCCGTGCTTTTCGAATCGCTTATCGGACGGCGTACGAGGCATGGCGAAACGGGAAGCGGGACGTTGCGTTCCCCCTAGGGACATGGTGGGTGGCGCGGCACGCCGGCGCCGTCGTCGTTACGTAGCTGCACGACATCGACTTCGGAGTTCAGGATGCTGCACGCACCATCCGAGGCACTCCTGCGAGCGCGACACAGACAGCCGTACTACGAGCGGCGGCACGTGGCCGGCGTGACGACCCGGCGGAGAGCAGCGTCACACCAATGCCCTCGGGTTGGTTGCAGCTCCTGCGGAGGTGTCGGTGCAAGCTCAGTCGATGGGAGCCGCGATGGGAGCCGAACCTGGGAACGTCTGGGTTGCAGTCGATGGGAGCCGAACCTGGGAAGGGTTGGGGTGGCCTAGGGGGTTGCGGGGTGGGGGGGAATGGCTGAGAGTGGGCGCTGGAGATGGACTGGGTATGATTCTGGATCGGTTTAAGGTGGAGGGGCGCGTTGCGGTGGTGACCGGTGCGGGGCGGGGGATCGGGCGAGGGGTTTCTATCGCTCTGGCCGAGGCTGGGGCCGATTTGGTTCTTGCCGCGCGGCGGGAGCACACACTTCAGGAGGTTGCGAGCGTCGTCGAGCAAAATGGTGGACGCGCCTTGGTGGTGCCGACCGATGTGCTGGTTCCCGAGCAACTCGACCGACTCGCCGAGCGCGCACTTTCGGAGTTCGGCGGGGTCGATTTTCTGGTCAACAATGCGGGTGGGACCCTGCCGGGGCCCGCCATGCAATGCACCGATGACGAGCTCAACAAGTCTTTCAATTTCAACGTGACGACGGCGTTTCACATGTCTCGAGCATTGGCGCCTTCCATGGCGGAACGGGGCCACGGCGCTATCGTGAACATCACCTCCGGGCTTTCCCATCTCGTGGATAACGGGTTCGTGGCGTACGGCACCGCCAAGGCCGCGATGTCGCACATGACTCGCTTGCTCGCCCACGAGTGGGCGCCGCATGTGCGTGTCAACGCGATTGCGGTCGGGGCGACGGAGACCGACGCGCTCGCGATGGTGACGGCCGATAAAGCGCTGGCGCAGCAGATGAAGGACCTGACGCCACTTCGCCGGCTTGGCACTGTCGAAGACATCGGCGCAGCGGCGCTGTACCTGCTCTCCGACGCGGGGAGTTGGGTGACCGGGAAGGTCCTCGAGGTCGATGGCGGCACGGTGGATTCCAACTGGCCGTTCGCGATGCCCAGCGGGCTGAGCGGACCGCAGGGGGCTTGAGCCATGAAGTCAGCAATCATCGATTCGTTCTCCGATGACATCAGCAGCGTGGAGGTCCGCGATGTCCCGGCTCCGAAGCCAGTCGCGGGACAAGTGCGCGTGCGCATGACGATGGCGCCCGTCAATCCGTCGGACTTCAATTACATGGATGGCATCTACTCGCGTTCGTTTGCCCGCATGATCTGGAATCACGGGGCAGAACACCCCACGGAGTCGCCTGGCTCTGACCTTTTCCCCGCGCCGCCGTATGCCCTCGGGGTCGAAGGGGTCGGTGTGGTGGAGGAGTCCGGCGGAGGGTTCCTCGGCAAGCGTCTGCTCGGCAAGCGCGTCGCGGTCGTGAGTGGTCCGCCCCACGGCACTTGGCAGGAGCAGACGCTCATCGATGCACGCCGCGCTTTTCCGGTGCCGCGTTCTCTCAGCGATGCCCAAGCGTGCTCGTTCTTCGTCAATCCGCTCACAGCCCTGGTGTTGGTGAGGCATCTGCTGCAAGTTCCGCGGGGCGCTGTGCTGCTTCAAACCGCCGCGGGGTCCGCCCTCTCTCAGATGGTGCGAAACCTTGCCCGCGCGGATGGCTTTCGGGTGATCGATGTCGTTCGAAGCAGGGCGGGGGCCGAGCGGCTGAAGCAGGGCAATAGCCAGTACGTCGTCGCGCTCGAAAACGACGACATACTCGAAGCGGTGCACCGAATCGCGCCGGGCGGCGTGGACTATGTCCTTGATTGCGTAGGCGGCGCTACGGGGTCGACCGTGTTGCGCGCGCTCGCTCCGCGGGGTCGAATGGTTTGCTACGGAACGCTGAGCCGCGAGCCGATCTCGTTGCCTCCCCGCGACATCATGATGCCGATGACGAGCATCGAGGGGTTCTACTTGGCCGCGTATCTGGCTAGACGCACCTTGTTTCAGCGCATCGGCTTGGTGCGCAAAACAGCCAAACTGATCGAGAGCGGTGTGTTGGGCACCTCCGTCGAGCAGACGTACCGGCTCGATGATCTGCATGCAGCTTTGGAGCACGCGCGTCGACCTGGCCGTAGTGGCAAGGTGCTTCTCGACTTGAGCTGAGCGACGGGTCTACTCGTCGTCGGCATCGTCGCTGCCATGCCCGGACCCGACGTGTGCCAAACGCCCTTCATGCAGCATCCGCTCGAGGGCGTGCTGGATCTCCTGCGCAAAGATCACTCCTGCAGCTTCGAGTGCGATCGGTTTGAGCGTGCCCAGGAGCTGTCCGGAGTTGTCGAGTCCACCGTCGCGGAGGCGGTCGCTCATGTTTTCCTCGAAGTGAACGCTCAGCTCGGTCGCCGCTTTCGACAAGTGGCGCGCCAGGATCGCGGCGGCCTCGTTCGCGGTCTCTACGTCGATCCCGTTGGCTTCGAGGGTGAGGACGATCTTCAACAATGCCGGGCTCCTCACCAAGTATTGATTGGCTTCGCGTTCGAGCAGTCCGGCTTTGACGAGTGCGGCTAGCAACCCCGGCGGCCGATCCGAGAGTCGCTCCTGGATCTGCGCCTCGGCGAGCAGCTCCGGGGCATCTTCGCTCCATGGCGTGCGGAGCTCGGCCTCAAACCCCAGCCAATC
>JAUXFZ010000226.1 GCA_030622585.1 Myxococcales bacterium | reverse complement strand
TCTAACCGGCAAGACCGCCGAGCTTCTCAAGGGCGTTCCAGAAGTGGAGCTCAGCGTGATTCAGCATCCGTCCCCCGGCCGGGCCTTGGTCGAGATGGCCGAAGATGAGAGCGCCGATCTCCTCATCCTCGGTTCCCATGGTCGCAGCGGGCTCTCCCGAGCGTTCCTCGGCAGCGTGGCCGAGCGAGTCGTACGTCATGCGCCGTGTCCCGTGCTGGTGGTGCGCGGCCGATGTGACAACAAGCCCAAAGATGGAGACTAAGCCATGTCGCTGATTCCACGTTTGATTGTCGCCTACGATTTTTCGGACCCGGCACGGCGGGCTTTCGAGCTGGCGGTGTTCATGGGGCGGCAGCTGAAGGCCGACGTTCACGTCGTCACGGTGCTCGACTCTCGAGAGTCCGATCCGTCTGCGGCGACCAAGGAAATCGAAGACCTGCGTCAGCTACTCGAGATGCGGACCTGCGGGACCATCAAACCAGACGACCTCTCGATGCAATGCCATGCGTTGCGCGGCCACCCGGCGGACTCGGTCGTTGCGCTGGCTCGCGAGATCGACGCGCCCCTGATTCTGTGTGGCACGACGGGGAAGGGCGCGGTCGCCCGAACCGTCCTCGGAAGCGTGTCCCACGAGCTCGTGCACAAGAGCGGTGCGATCGTGATGTCGGTGCCCTGACGGGACGGGGCTCCGAGCTACTTACGAGCCGGGCCAACGAATGGCGCTTCGACCAGACGGGTGGCCTTGCGGTCGTCGCGCCCGTCCATGGTGATAGTGACCTGGACCTTCAAGCCTGGGCGCATCTCGTCGGCCGGGAGGATGGCGAGGATCGGCAGATAGGTGCTTCCGAGGGACTCGAGCTCGATGCGCTTCTGCGGGATGATGTACTCGATGCCGCTCTCGGATTCTGGCTCGATGAGAAAAGTTTGTTTTTGGCCTGTCTTGTTGACGAGGTGGATCCGCAGGGAGTTGCGGATCTGGCCCTCGGCGACGAAGAAGGGCGCGCCTTCGTGCCGCAGGACGTTGGCTTCAAACGCCGAGCTTTGCGCGAAGGCAAAGACCGACCCGATGAGCCAAAGCGTCGCGATCCCCCCGTAGAAAAAGAGGCGCGGCCTCCCAAAGTGCTTGGGTTTGCCTTCCAGGCCGTTGAGCGAGTCGTAGCGGATCAAGCCTTGTGACGTCCCGACTTTTCCCATGATCTCGTCACAGGCGTCGACGCATGCCGCACAGCCGACGCACTCCATTTGAAGACCGTTGCGGATATCGATGCCCGTAGGGCAGACGACGATGCAGCGTTTGCAATCGACGCAGTCTCCGTTTTCGGGGTTGCTTGCCTTGCCTCGGGGCTCACCACGGTTCCAGTCGTAGCCGATTACCATGGTGTCGCGATCGGTCATCACGGATTGCAGGCGGCCATAGGGGCAGATGATCAAGCAAAGCTGTTCGCGGAACCAGCTGAAGTTGAGGTAGAGGATGCCCGACATCACGATGACCCAGGTGAACGCTGTCGGGTGCGCGGCCGGGCTCCGCTGGACCATGTCGACGACCGAGGGGAGCGACACGAAATAACTGATGAACACGTGTGAGAGCAGGAGCGCGAGCACGATGTAGATCCCGTGCTTGAGCAGCTTGCGCCAGAGCTTGTCGAAGCTGAGGCCGGCGGCGTTGCGCCGCAGGCGTTGCGCTCTAGGACCCTCAATCAGTCGCTCGACCCGCCGGAAGACGCCTTCGAGAAAGACGGTATGCGGGCACGCGTACCCGCACCACAGGCGGCCCTTGATCGCGGTGACGGTCAGGAGTGTGAGGCCGACGCCGCTGAGCAGGAAGAAGACGAGCCAGAAGTCCTGGGCGTTGAACACGGCGCCAAACAGATAGAAGCGGCGGTTCACGATGTCGATAAACACCGCCGGATGCCCTCCCACCTTCACGAACGGCAAGACGACGTAGATCGCGATCAGGACGGTGAAGACGATGTAGCGGAGCCGTGTGAAGCGGCCCGCCACGTCGGCCGGGTGCACGTAGTTGCGGCTGCCGTCCGAACGAAGAGAACTCGCCGGTTCTTCGACGATCGGCAGTCTGCCGTTCATGGTTCGTCGGTGTCTTTAGGGCTGGCGTCGTCGTCCGCCACTACCCCTCCGGGCTCCCAGATCTCGCCTTCGGGCGCCTTGCCCGGAACTTCGGTGTTCCGAATCGTCAGCATGTAGGCGATGACCTGATTGACCCCGGTTTCCCCGAGGATTGGTGCCCAAGGAGGCATGCCCTTGGCTGCAACGCCGTTGGTGACCGTCGCGTGGATGTCGATCGGCGCGCCGCCGTGTACCCAGTACTTGTCGGTCAGGTTCGGTCCGAGACCCTCGCGGCCTTGGCCCTGCGCGTCGTGACAAGCAAAGCACTGCGCCATGAAGATCTCTTGTCCTGCTGCCACGGCACTCTCGTCGAGTGCCAAGGCATCGAGCGATTCGTCGGTGACGATGCTTCGCTCTGCTTCGGCAGCAGCGACCTTGTGGGCATACACTTCGGGCGGGAGCTCCCCGATCCCATACTCGTGATAGTAGAACCAGTACACCAGCCCAAAGGCGATCGCTCCGTAAAACGAGAGCAGCCACCAGACCGGCAGGTTGTTATCGGCTTCCTCGATGTCGTCGTAGACGTGGAGGATCTCGCCCTGGATCTCGTCGGTGCGCTTGACCTCATTCATGGGGCACCTCCTCTTCCTCCACGAGCGGAAGCTGCGCGTACGCGTCCGCTGTGGATTTCTTCATTCGCATCACGCGAACGATCACGGCCAGGAACACGATGAAGAACAGAACCAGCGAGATCACTGGAAAGAGAAGCGCCGGACTGTTCGCGAAGAACTCGGCTGCAAATCGACTCATGGCGCGACCTCCTCGTCTGCGGGCACACGGCCCAGGCGCTGCAGGTACGCAATCAGTGCGACCATCCGGCTGTTGCACAACAGCTCGCAGTCTCCGCGCGCTCCCTCGCAGACTGCGACGCCTGCATTCTTCGCGAGACCTGCAGCGATTGCGGCCGCGCTGGTTCGAGCGACCTCCTCGGCGGTTTGGATCTGATCGGGCTTGTAGGGGACGCCCACGTTGCGCATCGTCCTCAACTTGTTTGGGGTCCCCGAGAAGTCTAGCGCCTCTTGCGAAAGGTGGTCGTAGGGCGGCATGTTCGAGCCCGGTGAGATTTCACGCGGATCGGTCATGTGCTTGTAGTGCCATACGTCGGCGTACTTGCCGCCGACGCGCGCCAGGTCCGGACCAATACGGCGTGAGCCCCACTGGAACGGATGATCGAAGATCGAGTCGTCGAGCGTTGATACCTCACCGTAGCGCGCGGTTTCCCAGGTGAACGGTCGAATCATTTGCGAGTGGCAGGTGTAGCAACCCTCGCGGACGTAGACGTCACGGCCTTCGAGCTCGAGGGGAGTGTAGGGTACGTTCTTGGTGGTGCGGATCGTTTCCGGAACCGAAATCACCAGGGGGATGATCTCGATCACGCCCCCAACGAGAATCGCCAGAGTGACGATCACGGTGAAGATCCCGGCCCGGCCCTCGATAGCGCGGTGCCATGGAATCTTCTCGGCATTTCGATCCCGGATGGAAATCGCGATGGCTGCGACCATCCACATCACTGCAGCGAGAGCCAGAACCGTGCTCATCAAACCGTCGAAGAGGACCATGGCGAACAGAAGGGCCATCACGATGATCGAGGCCATGATCGGCTGACCGAAAAGCAGCTTGGGCCAGGGGACGGTCTTGTCCCGCGGCTCGGTCAGAACGGGCACCTCGATCTCGCCATCGACGGGGGAGCCCGCTTGGGCGGTTTTGATGAGGTTCCAGGTCATGATGATGAAGCCGATGAAGTAGAGGGAACCACCCGTGAGGCGGGCCCAGTACATCGGGACAATCGCGATGAGGGTCTCGACGAAATTCGGGTAGAGAAGGCCGCCTGTTTCGTTGACCGCGCGCCACATCAACCCTTGGGTGATGCCGGCGACCCACATCGAAATGACATACAAAAGGATGCCGACGGTCGCGATCCAGAAATGGAAGTTGGCGGCGCCGCGAGAGTGGAGCTTGGTGCCGTAGGGCTGCGGAACCAGCCAGTAGAACATGCCGGAGGCCATGAGCCCGTTCCAACCGAGGGTGCCGCCATGGACGTGCGCGATGATCCAGTCGGTGTAGTGAGCGAGTCCGCTGACCGCCTTGATGCTGAGGAGCGGGCCCTCGAAGGTGCTCATGCCGTAGAAGGTCACGCCTGCGGCGAAGAACTTCAGAACCGGGTCGGTGCGAAGCTTGTCCCATGCGCCGCGTAGCGTGAGCAGGCCGTTGAGCATGCCGCCCCAGCTGGGCGCCCAAAGCATCAAGCTGAAGACCATCCCGAGGCTTTGCGCCCAGTCGGGCAGAGCGGTGTACAGCAAGTGGTGCGGACCGGCCCAGATGTAGAGGAAGACCAGTCCCCAGAAGTGAACGATCGACAAGCGGTAAGAGAAGACCGGCCGATCGGCTGCCTTGGGCAAGAAGTAGTACATGATGCCGAGAATCGGCGTCGTCAGGAAGAAGGCGACCGCGTTGTGGCCGTACCACCACTGCACCATCGCGTCCTGGACGCCCGCGAACACCGAATAGCTCTTCCACGCGCTCACCGGGAGCTCGAAGCTGTTGACGATGTGCAGAACCGCAATCGTGATAATCGTCGCGATGTAGAACCATATCGCGACATAGAGATGCTTCTCCCTACGCTTGCCGAGCGTCCAGAAGAAGTTGATTGCAAAGACGACCCAGATGACCGCGATGGCAATGTCGATCGGCCACTCGAGCTCGGCGTATTCCTTCGCCGTACTAATGCCGAGCGGCAGCGTGACAGCGGCGGCGACGATGATGAGCTGCCAGCCCCAGAAATGCGTCGCAGACAGAAGATCGGAAGCGAGCCGGGCCTTTACCAGCCGTTGGGTCGAATAATAGATGCCCGAGAAGAGCATGTTGCCCACGAACGCGAAGATCAGCGCGTTGGTGTGCAAGGGCCTCAAGCGACCAAACGACAAGTAAGGCGCCAGGTTTGCCGGCCAGAATGCCAGCTCGAGCGCGATGTGGATCCCAACCAGCATGCCGACGATGCCAAACAGCACCGACGCCCATAAGAACTGGCGGACAACCTTGTCGTTATAAACGATCCGCTGAGTTTCCATCCTCGTCCTCTTCCCT
>JAUXFZ010000492.1 GCA_030622585.1 Myxococcales bacterium | reverse complement strand
GCATCGCTGCGTCGCGCCCCTCGTCACGGTTGAGAATACCCATCGACTTGACCTGCGGAATATTGTGCAGGTCGGCAGCCTCGGGGATGGAGCTCATGGGCACGATCGAGCGGCCGTTCTGCGTCCAGATTACGAAATCCCAGCCATCGGCGGGAATGCCCTGGCTGTCCACCACATCATCGACGTTCACGCCGCCTGCAATGTACTTGTCGACGTTCTTGGCCTCGGCGCCCGTCGCGATCAGGATGTCACGAAGACGCGTGACGTCCTCGACCGAAAGGACACCCTTGATGAAGTCGAACGAGCCATCGGCCTCGAGAAAGACGTTCTCGAGCCACGCATCGCTACCGCTAGTTGCCGTGAACAGAACCGGTTCGGTCTCGAGCGACAGGCCGTCGGTCTTGGCGAAGCAGCCGTTCTCGGTGATCGAAAGCGCCCCATGCGGCCACAGCGCCACCATGTCGTCCTGAATCGGCTCGGTGAGGTCGCCTTGCTTTGAAAATGTGGTGGTCGTCTTGCCGGTCCCCGACAGGCCCATGATCGTCATGGTGAGCTTCCCGCCATCCGAGGCGGTCACAGCCTTGGCACCCGCGTGAAGAACGAGCCCGCCTTCTTGGTACACGTAGTGGTTGAGCATGCGGAGGATGCCCTTCTTCGACTCGCCGAAGTAGTCGGCGCCTATCACGTGCGTCGTCCAGTTCTCCATATCGACGATGATCGACTGGCCGCCCGGCATGTCGTCGAGCTTCAAGTCCGGCGTGTAGTAGAGCCGGAAGGTCGGTTCGAACGACGAGGCCAACTGCTCCTCGGTCTCGACATCGGAACGGGGGAACGCAAGGATCTGCTGCATGCCTGCGATATTCGCGCCCTCGGGGGTGTACAGCCACGTCGTACTAAACGAGCGCTCGCCCAATCCCACATAGCCGTCGATCGCGATGAGCTTGCCCTTGTCGGCGATGTATTTCGCCTGGCGCTCGATCAATCCACGAGCCTTGTCCGGGTCCATGATCTGATGGCTCCACCGATCTTCGGTATCGATGATGTAGGTGTACTTGGCCATTCGCGCTTTGTTGCGCGACACCTTGTTGACGCTCCCCACCGCGGTCTGTTGGACGCACGGGGTGTGTGCCATCGCGAGCTCGCGGAGCTCGGGCTGACTGGGGTTCTCGATATACTCGACGTCGAAGGGACGGGGGTCTCGGGTCGCCATACTCTCTCCGTTCTCTCAGACAGTGCCATATGACAATGTTTCTCGGGTGTGTCCAGGAGCGAGGAGAGTTGCCGGGCACCAGCCACGAAGTAAGCTGCACGCCGTGCGCGCGCTCCCGCTAAATTTTCGCGAGGCTTCACATTTCGACGAGTCCAATTGGAGCGATTGGCGCTGGCAAGCGCGGCACTCTGCGACGAATTTACAAGCTCTCGACAAGGCCCTGACCCTCACGGACGCGGAACGAATTGGCGCGACCCGCGCGATGGCCGCCGGCCTCCCGATGTCGATCACACCCTACTACCTAGGGCTCTGTGACCCGGTTGACCCGAACTGCCCGATTCGCCGTCAGTGCATCCCTCGCGCCGAGGAGGCGAACGCGGTCAAAGGCGACCTCCGCGACCCATTGGGGGAGGAGGCTCACGAGGTCGCCCCTCACCTGATCCAACGCTACCCGGATCGCGTCCTGCTGGTCGCCACCGATCGCTGCGGCGTCTATTGTCGCTTCTGCACGCGATCGAGGCTCGTCGGGGACGGTGGTGGGGCACGCTCGATGGCCGCCCTCCAGCCCGCGTTCGAGTGGATCGAGGCCCACCCGGAGATTCACGATGTCATCGTCTCGGGCGGCGACCCCTGCGTGATGTCCACCGAGCGGCTTGCCGGGCTCCTCCGGCGGCTCCGGGACATCGACCACGTCGACTACGTGCGCCTCGCCACGCGGGCGCCGGTCACCCTCCCCCAGCGCATCACCGAGGAGCTTTGCCACGCCATCCGTGAAAGCCACGAATCGACTTGGGTGATGACTCATTTCAACCACCCGAAAGAACTGACGGATGAGGCGCGCGCAGCGTGCGCGCGCATGGCGGACGCCGGCCTCCCAGTGATGAACCAAACCGTCCTGCTTCGAGGCGTCAACGATGATCCCCAAACGCTCGAAGCGTTGTTTCGGGGCCTCGTCCGCTCGCGTGTCCGGCCCTACTACCTCTTACAGATGGACCCGGTCGGCGGAACGGGGCATCTACGGACGCCGTTGCGGCGCGGCATCGAGCTGATGGCAGCCCTTCAGGGGCGTGTGAGCGGGATCGCGCTCCCCAAGCTCATCGTCGATACGCCAGGCGGCCTCGGCAAAGTCCCGATCGGGCCGAATTACCTCGTGAGCGAGGATGGCGGCGTCACGCTACTGCAAACCTTCCGGGGAGATTTCGTCGAGTACTACGACCCCCCCGAACTCTGAAACGCTTGCTTTTTGCCCCCGCCGCGTGGCAAGCCCTCACGGTTGTTGTAGAGGAGGACCCATGCAACGAGCTCTCACGCTCCACCAAACGACCATCGGGAAGAAGGTGATCATGGCCCTGTCGGGGGTGATCATCGTGGGCTTCACGATCGGGCACTTCCTGGGCAACCTGAACCTCTACCTCGGCCCAGAGGCCATGAACGGGTACGCCGAGAAGCTGCAGAGCTTGCCGCCTCTGGTGTGGGGGACGCGTCTGGTGCTGCTGTTTGCTGTCGGCGCACACATCTGGGCCGCCGTCTCGCTGTGGGTCCGCAACCTCAAAGCTCGAGGCTCGCGCTATGAAAAGCGGAACAACCTCGCCACCGACTACGCGGCGCGAACGATGTACTGGTCAGGTCCTATTCTTTTTCTGTTCGTCATCTACCACCTGTTGCAGTTCACAATCCTGCCGGCTTATCCTGGCGATGTGTACCGCAACGTCGTCGAGGCTTTTCAGAATCCGCTGATCGCCGGGGTGTACATCGTGGCG
>JAUXFZ010000213.1 GCA_030622585.1 Myxococcales bacterium | reverse complement strand
GCAAGCCCAAGGCCGAGGCCTATCCATTTGAGCCAAGGTTCAGTGCCAAGCTTGCCGTCTAACCATTCGCCTCCGATGAAACCAAGCGCGACCGAAAGGCCGAGCTCGAGGCCAATCGTCGAGAAGCTGCCCACCTGTTTGAGCTGCTCCCGCTGTTCCCGGTTGAGGAGCATCGCCAGCACATCGTTTCCCTACAGTTCCAAGGATCCGCGCCCCAAAAGAGCGCGCGGCGTATAGCACGGAGGTATGTAGGGTCAAGGTTGGTGGAAGAGCATTTCTACCAACGAAAATGATTGGTTTTCCCGACTCAGAGAGCCGCGAACGCAGCTTTGAATGCTCGGCCTGTCTTCTGCAGGGAATCCGCGTCGTGAGCCAATGAGACGAACGCCGCTTCGAACTGGCTGCAGGGCCAGTAGACGCCGTTTTCGAGCAGCGCGCCGTGCCATGTCGCGAACGCATCGCGATCGGTGTCGGCAGCCTCATCCCAGTTGCGAATCGGCTTGTCGCGAAAGAACGCGGTCAGCATCGAACCCACCCGCTGGACGGTGATCGGCACGCCCGCAGCCCCCGCGTGCTGCTCGAGGAGGGCCTGAACCTGATCACCCTTGTGTTCGAGGTCTTCATAGACACCGGGCCGCAGGAGTTGCCCGATCGTCTCGAGGCCAGCCGCGACGGCCAGCGGATTCCCGCTCAGGGTGCCCGCTTGATACACCGGCCCAAGAGGCGCGATTTTCTCCATGATTTCGCGCCTTCCGCCATAGGCGCCGACGGGAAGCCCGCCCCCGATGATCTTGCCGAGGCAGGTCATATCGGGCCGGATGTCGAAGCGGGCCTGCGCGCCACCCCAGGCGACCCGAAAGCCGGTCATGACCTCGTCGCAGATCAGCACGGCGCCGTGATTCTGGGTCTGGGTTCGAAGGGCGGTGAGCCAGACTGGATCCGGCGGAATGCAGCCCATGTTCCCGGCAACGGGCTCGAAAATCACGGCAGCGATCTCTTTGCCGCGCTCCGCGAAGATCTTCGCGAGGGCGTAGGCATCATTGTAAGGCACGACCAGGGTCGTCTCGGCGATCGCGGCGGGCACTCCGGCGCTGTCCGGCTCACCCAACGTCGCCAGCCCGCTGCCGCCCTTGACCAGCAAGTAGTCGGCGCCTCCGTGATAGCCACCGATGCACTTCACGATGAGGTCGCGCCCGGTGAACCCGCGGGCGGCCCGCAGCGCGCCCATCGTGGCCTCGGTGCCACTCGAGACCAGCCGAGACATCTCCATCGAAGGGACCGCGTCCCGAAGTCGCTCGGCCATCGTGGTCTCGGCCTCGGTCGGCGCGCCGTAACTCGAACCCTTTGCGGCGGCCTGCTGGATCGCGGCCACGACGTCCGGCTGGGCGTGACCCAGGATCATCGGGCCCCAGGAGCCGACATAGTCGACATATTCAGTGCCGTCCGCGCCGACCATCACCGGGCCGTGGGCTTCCTTGATGAAGATCGGCTCGCCACCGACGGCGCGGAAGGCGCGGACGGGGGAATTGACGCCGCCGGGAATGACCTCGGAAGCGCGGGCGAAGAGCTCTTGAGAGATAGGGTCGGACATGGGGGCAACCTTCCGATCCGGCCGTGCCCTGTCAAGCCGGACCCGCAGCGACCGCGCCACCGGAGAACGGTTCGCGACGGGCGTGCCCGCGATTGACGTACACGACGCACCCGCTGCGCCCCCACGCCCTACACGCAGAGCCTGCGCGATGCGGTAGCGCATTCTCCTGCAATACCAGGCTTCCGCGCGGCACGGTTGTTGCTCCTGCATAACCGGACTTAGGGGCGCGCTGCGCCGCAATCAGGGAGGTTGTCATGCGGTACTTGGTTGGCTTTGCGTTTGTGCTGCCTCTCGTCGTTGTGCCTGTGGCCGTGGGTGCCCAAGGAGGCGAAGGCGTAGTGTCGGAAGAGCCCGCGTTGAAGCTGGAAGTCGATTCCACGGGTCTCGAGGTTGCCCCAAGTGGGCCGCAGACAGGCGACGTGCACACGCTGGAGGAGCCCCGACTTAGGCTGCGAGGAGCCAGGGCCGGGATCATCCTCTCCTCCATTCTTCTAGCGGCTGGAGCGGCTGCGATCGCGGGGGGAGTGCTCGCGTTCGATAACAATACCGCACTTGGTAGCGGTGTCGTGGGAATAACGTTTGGGTCGGTCATGGTGATCGGGGGAGCCGTTGGAATGGGCTACTCGGCCAAGAGGCTGCGCGACACGAAGCGACAGCTGGAGCTAGAGTCGGCTGGTGGCGATATGCCGATCAGGTCGCCGTCGGAAGCCGAGCGGGGCGCGCTTGAAGAGTTGAGGCTTCGTAAGCGTCGAGCAGCGTACGGGTTCCTCGCGACCACCGCTGTCGCCGTTGCCGGTGTGGTGCCCTTGGTGCTCTCAACGCAACGTGATGAATGCCAGAACTGGTCCGGGTCGGCGACGTCCGACGACTCGTGCAGACGGCTTTATACCGCCGGCAATGTTCTGATAATCTCCGGCACTTTCGGGATGATTGCCACGGGCATCCTGCTTGGTGTCCGCAAGGGGAAAGAACGGCGTGGCCTGCGAGACGCGCAGTACGGGGAACCTGGCCGCGTTCGATGGGACCTCGCCCAATCGCGGGTCGTGTTCTGAACGACATCCGATGTAGGGGACGTTTGAGGGGCAGCCGTAGTGACTGGCACTGGCAAAATTAACCCTTTCAAAACGGGGTCTGACCCCTTTTTCTGAATAACGGGTGAGTGGGGGCTGTTGGTGGGGGGTATGGGTGCGTGCTAGCCACACCCGCCGAGGGAGAATTCATGTCGAACGACGTTCGTGTCATCAATGAAATGGTTCAGCGCGAGAGTGCCTTTATCGATACGATCCTTCACGAGGTCCACAAGGTCGTCGTGGGTCAGGATGTGATGATCGAGCGGGTCTTGATTGGGCTGCTCACGGGCGGGCACATTTTGCTCGAAGGTGTTCCTGGGCTCGCCAAGACGCTGACGGTGAACACGATCTGCAAGACGATCTCCGCGAAGTTCCAGCGCATTCAGTTCACGCCCGACCTACTCCCAGCGGATGTCGTCGGCACGGTGATTTACAACCAGCAGCGCGGCGAGTTCACGGCCAAGAAGGGGCCCATCTTCGCAAACCTCGTGCTGGCCGACGAGATCAACCGAGCGCCGGCCAAGGTGCAAAGCGCTCTGCTCGAAGCGATGCAGGAGCAGCAGGTCACCATCGGCGACACGACCCACCTGCTCGATCAACCGTTCATGGTGATGGCGACGCAGAACCCGATCGAACAGGAAGGCACCTACCCGCTCGCCGAGGCGCAGGTCGATCGCTTCATGCTGCACGTGCGCGTCGACTACCCAAGCCAAGACGAAGAGCGGAAGATCATGGATCAGATCTCGGACCACGTGCTCCTCGGCCAGGACGCAGGTGCGGGCATGGGGGTGCAGCAGGTCGCGACCACCGCGAAGCTTCTCGAAGCCCGCAAGACGATCGGGCACGTGTACATCGACCCGAAGATCAAAGACTACATCGTCCAAATCGTCACCGCGACGCGCGACCCGGCTCGCGTCGGCCTCGGCGACCTCACAGACATGATCGCCCATGGCGCGTCCCCGCGCGCATCGATCGCGCTCAACGTCGCGTCCCGGGCGCACGCCTTCATGAAGCACCGCGGGTACGTCACCCCAGAAGACATCAAGGCGATCGGTCCCGACGTGCTCCGTCACCGCATCATTCGCTCGTACGAGGCGGAAGCCGAGGAAATCACCAGCGACCAGATCGTCCGCCGCATCTTCGAAACCGTGGAAGTTCCGTAACCGAGGCCTGTCGTGATCTCTCGCGAGCTCGTAAAAAAACTCAAGAAGATCGAGATCTATACGTCGAGGCTCGCCAACGACCAGTTGGCGGGAAGCTACCACTCGGTGTTCAAGGGCCGGGGGATGGCATTCAGCGAGGTGCGCCAGTACCAGCCTGGCGACGACGTTCGCTTCATCGATTGGAACGTCAGCGCACGCATGAACGACACCTACGTCAAGGTGTTCACCGAAGAGCGGGAGATGACCGTGATGCTGCTCGTCGATCTGTCGGCGAGCGAGCGGTTCGGTTCGGTCGACAAGCCGAAGATCGAAACAGTCGCTGAAGTGGCCGCGCTGCTCGCGTTCAGCGCAATCAAGAACAACGACCGCGTCGGTCTGATCCTATTCACCGACCGTGTCGAGCGTTACGTGCCCCCGAAGAAGGGTCGTTCGCACGTGATGCGCGTCGTGACCGAGATCCTCAACGCGGACCCCGAGGGCGAAGGGACCGATTTGGGCGTGGCGTTGGACCTACTCGGCGGCATCGGCAAGCGCCGGACGGTGGCCTTTCTGATCAGCGACTTCATTGCCGAGCAGTACGAAAAACCACTCAAGGTGGTGTCGGCGAAACACGACCTGATCCCGATCCAAATCGTCGACCCGAGGGAAGACGAGCTCCCGGACGTGGGGCTCGCGCTCGTCGAGGACTTGGAGACCGGGGAGCTCGTCGAGGTCGACACCTCCGATTTGGACGTTCGTGCCGACTACGCGCGCGAGGCCCAGCGCCAACGCGCGGCACGCGAACACTTGTTCCGCCGCCTACAGCTCGATCACGTCACGGTGAGCACCGACCGCGACTTCGTCAGGCCGCTGACGGAGCTGTTTCGGCTCCGGCAACGGCGACTCACGGGCTATCGGTGAGACGCGCAGCTACCATCATCGTGCTGGCATGGCTCGCGCCCGCCCTCGGGTCGGCGCAGGAGCCTACGATCGCGCTCGACGCGCCGCCCGAGGCCACACTCGGTGACTCAATCGATGTCATCGTGACGGTGGCCGTGACCGAGAGCGACGAAGCGGCGGTCCCGGAGCAGTCCTTCGCGCCGTTCGAGATCCTCGGCAAGAAGCTTTCTGTCGAGCTCTCGCCCGACGGCAAGCTCAAGACGTTCACGTTCGAGCTTCAGCTCCTGTGCTTCGAGGCCGGCGTTCACGAGCTTGGGCCCGTTCGCGTGCGGGTCACCAGCGCCGCGGGCGAGCTCATCGAGCTCGAATCGAACACGAGCACGATTGAAGTTCAGCCACTCCTGGCCAACGAGCCCGACGCGCAACTCAAACCACCGACCCAGCCGGTGGTGGTCGAGCAGGACGACTATCGACTGCTCATCGCTCTCGGGATTCTGCTCGCGATCGCGCTGGGCGCATTGCTCGCCTGGCTGTTCATGCGTTGGTGGCAGAAACGCGATCGGCCGGAGCCCGCGCCGCCGCCTCCCCCTCCCCCCTGGGAGACCGCCCTGACGGAGCTTCATGAGCTCGAGCGCGGCCGTGCGGAAGCGATCTCCGAGGGCCGTACCGAACAATGGG
>JAUXFZ010000301.1 GCA_030622585.1 Myxococcales bacterium | reverse complement strand
CGTGCATGCACGCCGGATCTTTGCAGTGCACGCGAGTTGGCTGCCATTCGATCGCGTCGGGGTGCCGGTCAGCGCTGAGCCCTTTGGGGAGCCGGTCGGTTAACCAGCGAGGCCGTCAAGCAGGCGGTCGAGGTCTTCTCGAGTGTGGAGCTCGGTCGTGGCGAGCAGGAGATCCTGGCGCCACTCGTCTCGAAAACGGCCGAGGTCGACGCCCGCGATGATGCCCCGTTCGAGCAAGCGGGCGAGGACCGCGCTGGCCTCCGGACCCTGACTTCGTACGACGAACTCGTTGAAGACGGGCGCTGCGTAGGGAATCTCGAAGCTTTCCAGTTTTTCGATGCCGGTGCGGAGATAGTGGGCTGCATTGACACAGCGCTGTCCCGCTTGCTGGAACCCTTGGCGTCCCAGCATCGCGGTACGCATACCCATGGCGAGGGCGATCAGGCCGTGGTTGGTGCAGATGTTGGAGGTGGCCTTCTCGCGGCGAATGTGCTGTTCGCGGGTCGACAAGGTGAGGACGTATCCAGGGTGGCCGTCCGAGTCGACGGTGCGTCCGACGAGCCGGCCTGGCATTTGCCGGACGAGGGCCTGCGAAGCTCCGAACAGGCCGACACCGGGGCCGCCGTACTGGGGCGGTACCGCCAGCGCCTGCCCCTCACCGACGCAGATATCCGCGCCAGCTGCGCCGGGCGCCCGCAGGACGGAGAGGGCATAGGGTTCGGAGGTTGCGGTCACCAGGAGCGCACCCACCGTATCGGCCGCGGCCCTCGCTGCGTCGAGGTCTTCGACGCAGCCGAAGAAGTTGGGATATCCCACCACCAGGGCGGCGGTCTCGTCGGTGAGAGCGCCGGCGGCCGCTTCCCAGTCGGTCCGGCCATCGGCAGCGAGGGGCGTCAGAGCGACCATCGATTCCGCGTCGAGGCCCTGCAAGTAGGCGCGGATGGTCTCGATGTACTCCGGATGCAGCCCCTCGCTGACGACGACATGGGTGCGCCGCTTGGCTCGTCGCGCCATGAGGACCGCTTCGGCCGTTGCACTTGCGCCGTCGTACATCGATGCGTTGGCTACGTCGGTGCCGAGGAGCTCGCACACGATCGTTTGAAACTCGAACGTCGCTTGCAGCGTCCCTTGCGAGAGCTCCGCCTGGTAAGGCGTGTACGCGGTGTAGAACTCACTTCGCAGCAGCAGTTGGTCGACCGCCGGCGGGACGTGGTGCCGGTACATGCCCCCGCCGAGGAAGGACAACATGTGGGCGCCCTGGCTCGCGTTCGAGAGCGAGTTGAGGTGCTGCATGAGGCGCGGTTCGTCCAGCGCTGGTTCGAGGTCAAGGGGCTCGCTGAGCAAGTGCGATGAGGGAATCGCTGTAAACAGGTCGTCGATGTGCTCGACCCCGACGCGCGCGAGCATGGCGCGAATCTCCGTGTCGGTGTGCGGCAGGTATCTCACGATCGTACCGGCAGCTCAGCCGTCGAGCGTTCCGAGGTACTCCTCATACTTTGCCGCATCCATTAGCGTGTCGAGCTCCGCTTGGTCCGAAGGGCGGATGGTGACCAGCCAGCCCTCCTTGTACGGGCCTTCGTTGACCAACTCGGGGCTCGACTCGAGGTCGGCGTTGACATCCACGACCTCGCCGCTCACCGGTGCGAACAGCTCGCTCACGGTCTTGACCGACTCGATATCGCCGAAGCGCTCGTGTGCCTGGACGTCTTCCCCGGGCGCCGGCATGTCGACCAGCGTCACATCGCCAAGCTGTTCGACGGCATAAGAAGTGATTCCGACGCGGATGACGTCATCTTCGATGCGCGCCCATTCGTGCTCTCGCGTGTACTGCAGGTCCCTTGGGTACGTCGCCATTGTCACCTCTTGTAAAACGGGGTCCTCACTACCACGGCGTCGACCACCTTGCCACGGATCTCGATGCCCAAAGTGGTCCCGGCTTTGCCGAGCGCCAGGGGCACATAGCCGAGACCAATGTTCCGTCCAACCGTCGGCCCTGGGGACCCGCTGGTGACCTCCCCGACGGGGTTCCCGTTCGCCACGATCGGGTAGCCATGGCGTGCGATTCCGCGCCCGGTCATCTCGAATCCGACCAGCTTTCGATCGAGCCCGGCGGCTTTTACGGCCCGCAGCGCGTCCCGGCCGATGAAGTCATTCTCGTCGAGCTTCACCACCCAGCCGAGGCCTGCCTCGAGCGGATGGGTCTCCTCCGTGATGTCGTTGCCGTACAGCATCAACCGGGCTTCCAGACGCAGAGTGTCCCGGGCCCCGAGGCCGACGGGTTGCAGGCCGTGCGACTTGCCGGCCTCGAGCAATGCCCTCCACAGCGTCACGGAGTCTTCGCTCGCGCAAAAGAGCTCGAAGCCATCCTCGCCGGTATAGCCGGTTCGCGCCGCCCAGAGATCGACCCCTGCGACGGTTGCTCGGGTGACGTGGAAGGACGGAAGCGCGAGCAAGCTTTGGGGCGCGCCCAGGCTTTCCATCACACCGATGGCGTTCGGCCCTTGCAGGGCGAGGAGCGCCCAGGCGTCCGACACGTCGTTCCAGGGTGTGCCAAGGCTCAGATTCTTCGCGAAGTGGGCGACGATCTTGTCACGGTTGGACGCGTTGCAGACGACCAGAAGCTTCTCGTCCTGCAGCCGGTACACGATGAGGTCGTCGAGAATGTGCCCCTGCTCGTTGCAGCAGACCGTATAGAGTGCCTTACCTGTGGCGAGCCTCGACACGTCGTTGGTGACGAGGCGGTCGACCTCGGCGATGGCTTGCGGGCCTTCGACGAGGATCTCACCCATGTGCGAAACATCGAAGAGCCCCGCGCGAGTGCGCACCGCTTCGTGTTCGTTTTTGATGCCTTTGTACTGAACAGGCATGCGCCAGCCGGCAAAGGGGACGAGGCGCGCGCCAAGCGCCCGGTGCTCTTCGGTGAGTGCGGTTTCACGGAGTGGTTCGGACACGTTGCCCGGAGCTTAGGGACGGAGCGCAACGACGCAACCGCCGGCGACAACGGTCGATACCCATGCCATGGCTGCTAGCGATACACTTGGTCTGTGCCGCGCGGGGCGGCTCATCCGCGCATTTCCTCTCGGGTCCGCCGCGGTCGAAGTCGGTTCGCATCCCGATTGTGACATCGTCATTCATGCGGCCGGGGTGCCGGCGCGGGCGCTGCTTTTTCAGCCACATGGTGGCACGGTCTATGTCTACGATTTGGCCAAGGGCCCAGCGCTCGGGGTGCGTTCCATCATGCCGATCGGCGAACGCGTCGGGGTCGGAGCGGGCTATTCGGTGGCACGACTCAAGGCCGAACCTACCTCGTTCGAACCAGGGCGCACGGAGCCACTTGGCCGGCGCGGCAATGAGCCACGATCGCTGTCGCTCGTAGGCGGTCACGGTCTGGGGGCGCGGGCGTTTCATGTGGGGGCGGCGCCGGTCTCGGTGGGTGGCGCCGCCGAGAACGGGATTGCGCTATCGGACCGGGCGGTGAGCCAGTACCATTGTCGCATCGAGCCCTCGCCCCGAGGCGTGTCGATTCGCGATCTCGGCAGCACCAACGGTACGTGGGTGAATGGTCTCCGGGTTCGACGGCACGAGCTCCGTCCCGGGGCCGTGGTGCGTGTCGGGAGGACCGAGCTCCGCGTCGTCGGTCGGGGTGGCAAATCCACTTCCAAAGTGGTCGTCGAATCGAGCGCCATGCTTTCGGTGATGGCCGAGGTCGATCGCTTGGCGAGCTTGCCCTGGCCCGTCTTGATTCGAGGAGAAACAGGTGTGGGCAAGGAGCACGTCGCGCGCGCACTGCATGAACGAGGGCAGCGCGCGGACGGTCCGTTCGTGCCGCTCAACGGTGGAGGGCTTCCGCGTGACCTCATCGAGAGCGAGCTGTTCGGACACGAGCGCGGCGCCTTTACCGGCGCGGTTCGAACCCACCGCGGGGCGTTCGAGCAGGCTCACGGCGGGACGCTCTTTCTGGATGAAGTCGCGGAGCTGCCCCCGGATCTTCAAACACGGCTCCTTCGGGTGTTGGAGAGCTGGCACGTCCGTCGCGTCGGCAGCGACACCCCGCGCCGAGTCGACGTTCGATTGGTGTGCGCCACCCACGAAGATCTACGCACGTTGGTGCGGGACGGACGCTTCCGCCCGGACCTCTACTATCGAATCCATCGCCTCGTCGTCGAAGTGCCGCCCTTGCGGGTTCGTCCCGATGACGTTGCGTTCCTGGCAGAGCATTTCCTACGCCAGATGGAGTCTGCGGTCGGCGAGCGTCGCCTCGAGCCGCAGTCGCTCGAGCGCCTACGAGCGTACGCCTGGCCCGGCAACGTTCGAGAGCTGCGAAACGTACTCGAGCTTGCTGCCGTGGACTGCGATGGCGCCGTGATCGGCCCGGCCGCCATCAATCGCTCCCTTCACCGAATTTCGGAGCCCTCGATGTTTCCAGTATCCCCCGGTTCGCTTCGGGAGACGCTCG
>JAUXFZ010000148.1 GCA_030622585.1 Myxococcales bacterium | reverse complement strand
TCATCCCATGAGTGCGTTGGATCGCTATCTCGATGATTTGGATGAGAACGTCGACGGCGACACGCTGCTGGCGCGGTTCCTCGATTACACGACCGACCAGGGACTCGAGCTCTACCCCGCGCAGGAAGAAGCGGTGATGGAGCTGTTCCTCGGGAACAACGTGGTCCTCAACACGCCGACCGGTTCCGGGAAGTCGTTGGTGGCGCTGGCTGCGCACTTCCGTTCGATCGCGCTTGGGGAGAAATCATTCTACACGGCACCGATCAAGGCGCTCGTGAGCGAGAAATTCTTCGACTTGTGCCGCGTGCTCGGTCCGCAGCGGGTCGGGATGATGACCGGTGACGCGACCGTCAACCGTGATGCACCGGTGATCTGCTGCACGGCCGAGATCTTGGCCAACCTCGCGCTGCGAGAAGGCGAGCGGGCCGAGGTCGACAGCGTCGTCATGGACGAGTTCCACTACTACACGGACAGGGACCGCGGCGTCGCATGGCAGGTTCCACTTCTCACGCTCCCCCAGGCCCGATTTCTTCTGATGAGCGCAACGCTCGGGGAGACCCGGGTGTTCGAGGATGCGATCACGGAGCTCACCGACGTGCAGACGACGCTGGTGAAGAGCACCGACCGGCCCGTACCGCTCGATTTTACGTACAGTGAAGAGAACCTGCAAAACGCGGTCGTCGGTCTCCTCGAAGGCGGCAAGGCGCCGATCTACGTCGTGCACTTCGCGCAGCGTGCCGCGACCGAGCAAGCCCAGAGCTTCATGAGCATCGACTTCCTCTCGAAAGACGAAAAGAAGGCGGTGAAACAGGAGTTGAGCAAGACGCGCTTCGATACGCCTTTCGGCAAGGAGCTCAAGAAGTTCCTGCATCACGGCATTGGAGTGCACCACGCCGGGATGCTGCCGAGATACCGGCGCCTGGTGGAACGCCTCGCGCAGGACGGAACGCTTCGAATCATCTGCGGGACCGACACGCTGGGGGTGGGCGTCAACGTGCCGATCCGGACGGTGCTCTTCACGAAGCTATGCAAGTACGACGGCGAGAACACCAAGGTGCTGACCGTTCGGGACTTCAAGCAGATCGCGGGGCGCGCGGGGCGGCGCGGGTTCGACACGCACGGGAGCGTCGTGGCGCAGGCCCCCGAGCACGCCATCGAGAACAACAAGCTTCGCGCGAAGGCGGCGGGTGACCCGAAGAAGCTCCGCAAGCTCAAAACGAGACAGCCACCGGAACGCGGGTACGCCCACTGGGACGCCGACACGTTCACGCGGCTACAGCAATCGCCCCCCGAGCCGCTGGTGTCTCGGTTCCGAGTGAGCAACGCGATGATCCTCAACCTCTTCGAGCGGGAGGACAACGGGTGCCTCGCGCTGCGAAAGCTCATTCGAAGCAGCCACGAGGGGCCGACCGCCAAACGACAACATGCGCGGAACGCCATCGCGATGATCCGGTCTCTGCGCGATGCGGGCGTGCTCGAGCTCGGCCCGGACGGCGCACGAGTGAACGAAGATTTTCAGTCTGACTTTTCACTCAATCAGGCGCTGTCGCTGTATGTGGTCGAGGCAGTCGATGTGCTCGATCCGGAAGATGCCGCTTACCCACTGGACGTGCTCACCCTCGTCGAAGCAACACTCGAGAATCCGTGGGCTGTTCTCTATGGGCAAACCAACACGCTCAAAGGACGCGCAGTCGCCGCGATGAAGGCCGAGGGCATGGACTACGACGAGCGCATGGCCGAGCTCGAAAAAATCGACTACCCGAAACCCAACGCGGAGTTTCTCTACGGCACATACGAGCTGTTCTCTGAACGTCATCCCTGGGTCGGGAACGATGTGCTTCGGCCGAAGTCGATCGCGCGCGACATGTATGAGCTCGGCATGAGCTTCGTCGAATACGTGAAGGAGTACGGGCTTCAGCGCTCCGAGGGCGTGTTGCTACGCTACCTGACCGACGCATACAAAGGCTTCGTGCAGACGGTGCCCGAGTCCGCCAAGACCGACGAGGTGTACGACGTCTCCGACTGGCTAGGCCTCACGGTACGTTCGGTCGACGCGAGCCTCCTCGACGAATGGGAGCAGCTGCAGGCGCCCGACGAGGATGTCGTCGCGCCGACCGAGCGGCCGGACGACGAAGCGTTCGACATCACCAAGGACGTGCGCGGGTTCACGACCATGGTGCGCAACGCCGCGTGGCAGGTCGTCCGATTCGTGGCGTTCAAGCAGTACGACCGCGCGGCCGAGGTGCTGTCAGGCGCCTCGGCAACCAACGAGTGGGACTACGGACGTTTCAAGGAAGCGCTAGCGCCCTACTGGGAAGAGTACGACGCTATCCAGATCGGACCCGACGCGCGCAGCAGCGCACAGGTCAAGATCGAACAGCGTGAGTCATCGTGGGATCTCACCCAAATCCTCCTCGACCCAGACGAACACCGCAGCTGGCACATGCGGTTCACGATCGACCTCGCCGCGAGTCGAGACGCGGGGGTCCCAGTGCTCACGCTACAAACCATCAGCGACTGAAGTCGCCAACGGCACGGCTGTTCCCCTCAATTCCCGGGTGTGGTCGGCGACGGGTTGTCTTCGGCGAGGTCCAGCATGTCTGCGGAGGCGTCGGCGGGGGCCTCTTCTACCGAGCGGAGCTTTCGTTCCATCGCACGTGTGCGGACGCCGGTTTCGTCGATGGTGCGGCCGGCCATCTCGAGATGACGCTTGACCTTCTCGAGGACGTCGCCGAACTTGCCGAACTCGTGCTTGACCGCCCCGAGCACCTTCCACACCTCGCTCGAACGTTCTTCGATGGCGAGGGTTCGAAAACCGATGCGGAGACTGTTGAGAAGAGCCGCAAGCGTGGTCGGCCCCGCGATGACGATGCGATGCTCACGCTGCAAGCGTTCGACGAGACCGGTGTGTCGCAGCGCCTCGGAGTAGAGGCCCTCGGTTGGGAGGAAGAGGATCGCGAAGTCGGTCGTCATCGGTGGGTTCAGGTACTTCGTGCTGACGTCCTTCGCGGAGTCCTGAATCGAACGGATGAGAGCACTTTGCGCTTGTTGTACGGCAGCAGCGTCGCCGTTCTCACTCGCCTCGACGAGACGCAGGTAGTCCTCCTGTGGGAACTTGGAGTCGATGGGTAGCCACACGCACTCATCGGGATCGCCCGTTGCACCCGGGAGACGAATCGCAAATTCGACGCGTTCGCGCGAGTCCGGCCGAGGCGCCACGTTGCGATCGAACTGTTCGGGCGTGAGGATTTGTTCGAGCAGCGCGCCGAGTTGCACCTCGCCCCAGGTGCCCCTGGTCTTGACGTTGGTGAGCACTTTTTTGAGATCCCCGACCCCGCTCGCGAGGCTGCGCATCTCGCCTAGGCCTTGCTGGACCGCTTCGAGGCGATCGCCGACGAGCTTGAACGACTCCCCCAGCCGTTTCTCGAGCGTGTTTTGTAGCTTTTCGTCGACCACTTCGCGCATTTGGTCGAGCTTGCGCTCATTGCTGCTGCGAAGCTCTTGAAGGCGACCGTCCACCGTTTCCTGGAGGTGCTTGAGGCCCCCTTGATTCGACTCGGTGAGCGCCTTGAGCTGCACGGTGAAGGCCTGAAACCTCGTGGTTTGCGACTCGCCGATCTGCGAGATCGTTTTGACTAGATTCTCGGTGCTGGCCTGATGCGTCCGCGAAACCTCTTGGCGGAGCTCGCTCGCGCTGGCGGAAGCCTCTTCGCGCGAGGCGCGAAGCTCGACTCGCAGGGCATTCGCTGCATCGTCCGAATCACCGTGTCTCTTTTTGAGGAGAACCAACGTGACGATCAGATTGGTGACGAGCAGAAGCACCACAGCCACCAGAAGCGGAACTACCATCTCTAAAGCCCCCAATAAATCAGCCGTTCGCGATAGTAGCACCATCCTGGCGGCGTGAGCAGCGCTCAATGAGGGCGGCGAGGACGTGCTACGCTGCCCACCGCTCATGCCAACGGGGGGTCAGCCAGAAGAGGAGCTCAAGGCGCTCCTGCCTGCGTCGATCGCGGTTCGATTCGAGGAAATGTTCCCGAACGTCCGCAACGGCCGCATCAAGCGCCGCGATCGCCGGCGCGCCGAAATGCTTCGCAAGGCCGAGCCAGTCCTGCAACGGGCACTCAATCCGCTGGAGGTGGTGCGATTCACGACGAACGGAGTGCGGCAACTGACCTGGTGGCTCTTGACGGCCGGGTCGATGAACCCCTTCGCCAATCGCACGACATTGGTGCTCACCGACCGGCGAGTGCTGTTGATCCACACCGATTCCAAGCAACGACCACGCCTGTTCGCGAACCAGCTCCCGCTCGAGCGCATCCGCTCCACATCGGGACGCAACAGCTACGTCTTCATTCGTTCCGGACGCGAGCAACTGATGTTCCACGGCGTCCAGAGGTCAGAGGCGCGGCAGTTGAAGGGCCTGCTCGAATCGACCGCCACGAAAAAGGGGGGTTGGCAAAACCTCTGCCCGCATTGTTTCACCGCAACGGACGACGCCCCGCTCTCCTGCGCCAAGTGCGGCGAGGTGTTCAAGAGCCCGAAGAAGGCGGCCCTCCGCTCCCTACTCTTCCCAGGCTTGGGCGACCTCTACCTCGGCTATCGCAAGTACGCGATGCTCGAAATCATTGGCGCGTCCCTGCTCTGGGCGCTCTTCCTCAGCACCCTCGTCCCCGCCGTCATGGCCAAAGGCCTCGACGGCCTCCTCGTCGCCGGGCCACTGCTCGCATTGCTCGCGCTCATCCACATCGGCGACGCCCTCCTCACGAGAGCCAAGGCCATGACAGGCCTCCACTCTAAAGACGGCGCCCTCCCCACATAGGCGCTAGTGCGCTGGCGGCGGCGCGAGACAGGGTGCGGTGGGACTCAAAGCCGGCGGGCCAGGATGCTGATGCTGTGCACTTGGAACTTCTGAGCCGCGGTTTCGGTCGAGTCTTGGCTGAACGAGTAGCTTTCGTTTGGGCTCGTCTTTTCGATCTTGAAGCCTGCTTTTTCGATCTGGCGTAGGTAGCGCTTTGATTCCTGGGCGCCTCCGATGCACTCGGCCCAAAGCGCGCAATTGTCTCGAACGGAATCGGGGAGCTCGACGCCCGTCACGATATCCGAGAACATGAGCCTTCCGCCCGGAACCAGCACGCGCCGGATTTCCGAGAACACCGTGTCCTTGACGGGGGAGAAGTTGACGACGCCATTGCTGATGACCACGTCGAACTTTTCATCGTCGAGCGGGAGCGACTCGGCGTAGCCCTTCCGGAAGCTCACGTTGGAAAGCGAGCTCACCTCGAGGTTCGCCTGCGCCTTCTCGAGCATCGCCTCGGTCATGTCGAGGCCGGTCACGTGGCCCTTGGCGCCGACCTGCAGCGCAGCGAAAAAGGCATCGGTACCGGCGCCGGCGCCCAGGTCCAGCACCCGCTCGCCCTCGCGCAAAGGCTCGAGATCGAAGTGATAGCCAACGCCGGCAAACGATTCGAGGGCCCCCAAGGGGATTTTGTCGAGGAGCTCGGGGGAGTAGCCGAGCAACTCCAGGATCGGCCGCCCCGTCGGAAAGTGGAACTTGCCACGCGGTAGCTCCGCGACGTCCGTGTACATGTCGGCGATGTAGCCGCGAAGCTCTTGAAGATCGATGCCCATGAGGTGTCCGACGCGACGCTCGCTTTGCAGCGGCTCCGCAAGGTCGTAATCTGCACACAGCCACGTCGAATTGCAACCACGATCGCGGCAACCGCAGATGGCCAACGAAGACACAAACACTGACCTCGTCGTGCAGCTTGAGACGCTTGCCAGAGAGCTGCGAGAGCTCGATGCGCGGAATCTCCACCTAGAACAGCTCGCGGCTGAACGGGGCGTCAAGCTGAGCTGCGCCAACATCGCCCTCTCGCGCGCGAAGATCGCATTCGAGGAGGCGGCAAACCGCCGCGAGGAAATGGTGCAAGACGTGGCGCACGATCTCCGCACACCCCTCACTTCGATCAAGGGCGCAACTCAAAACCTGCTCGACGACATGGCAGGGCCTCTGGGCGACTCGGCGCGCGAGTACGTCGAGATCGTCGGGGACCAGGCGGAGCGCCTCATCGGAATCGTGAACTGGCTGGTCGACGCGATGCGGGTGTCGCTCGACCCGGTGGAGCTCAAGACGACACCCATAGACATCGGCGAGCTCGCGAAGCGAGTCGTGCGCGGGCTTCGTCCCATCGCGGAGGAGCAAGAGATCGAGCTCAGCGTCGAGACCGAGGCGGCCGGCGCGTTGGTCGACCCTGACAAACTCCTGCTCGTGCTCGAGAACCTGGTCGGCAACGCGCTCAAGTTCACCGAGTCCGGTGGCAAGGTGTCCGTGTCGGTCCGTCCGGTCGCCGACACCGTAGAAATCGAGGTCGTCGACACCGGCATCGGTCTCTCGCCCGACGAGCTGGCACACGTCTTCGATCGCTACTACCGTTCCGGCCACCCGCGGGGCGGCTCGGGCCTCGGGCTGTCGATCTCCCGAG
>JAUXFZ010000521.1 GCA_030622585.1 Myxococcales bacterium | reverse complement strand
GAGGGCTGGCGCGCGGTACGGGCGCGTGGCTGGCGAGCTCCGCAGTACTGGCGCGAAGATACGAATGGCTGGAGTACGTTCACCCTGCACGGGCGCCGGCGCCTTCGAGATAACGATCCCGTCGTGCACGTGAGTTACTACGAGGCGGACGCGTATGCGCGCTGGGCGGACGCCCGCTTGCCGACGGAGCAGGAGTGGGAGACGGCGACCGCCGAGCCGGAAGAGGCGCCTCTGTGCGGGCGCCCACCCTCGATGCATCCTTCGGTTCCGAGCTTGTACGGGGCCGCTTGGCAGTGGACGGCGTCCAGTTACTCGGCCTACCCAGGTTACCGACCCGGGGGTGGTGCACTCGGTGAGTACAACGGCAAATTCATGTGCAATCAGCACGTTCTGCGAGGCAGTAGCGGCGCGACACCGGCTGGCCACGCGCGCCGAAGCTACCGCAATTTCTTCCCAGCGGAGGCTCGTTGGCAGTTCAGCGGTATCCGGCTGGCCCGGGATGGCGGTTGATTCGATGATTGCATTTGATCCACTGAGCTCTGAGGAGCGCGTCCGCATCGTCGACCTTCACCCCAAGATCGGTGACCTCCGAGCAGAAGCTGTCGACGGGCTCCGTCGCTCTGAGAAGGCGCTTCCGTGCAAGTACTTCTACGATGCCCTGGGCGCGCGGCTGTTCGAGGCGATCACCGAGCTTCCCGAGTACTACCCGACACGCACCGAGATCGGCATCATGAGTCGGGCGGTTCACGAGATGGCCGAATCGATCGGCCCGCATGCCACGCTCGTCGAGTTCGGTTCGGGCGTGGGTCTCAAGACGCAAAAGCTCCTCGATGCGTTGATCGAACCGAGTGGGTGCGTCCTGATCGACATCAGCAAGGCCGCGCTCGAGGCGTCCGCATCCCAGTTGGCGGATCGTTATGAGGACATGGAAGTTATCGCGGTGTGCGCCGACTACACGCAGCCGCTTCGGTTGCCCCGCCCCCATCGCCCCAGCTCTCGTACCATTGCGTTTTTCCCCGGTAGCACCCTCGGAAACTTTGCTCACGATGAAGCGGTGTCTTTCCTCGAGCGCGTGGCCGATCTCGTAGGGCAGGGCGGTGGCCTACTCGTCGGCATCGACCGCAAGAAGGACCCGAAGGTCATCGAGGCGGCGTACAACGACTCGCTTGGCGTAACTGCGGCGTTCAACTTGAACATCTTGCGCCGGCTGAACGAAAGTGGCGCCGACTTCGACCTGAGCACATTCCGTCATCACGCTCCGTACGTCGAGAGCGAAGGCAGAATCGAGATGCGGCTGGTGAGCGAGGTCGACCAATCCATCCGGATCGGAGACGCCGAAGTGGCGCTATCGGCCGGTGAGCACATCCTCACCGAATATTCTCACAAGTACGACTTGCAGCAGTTCGAAGACATGGTTCGCGCCGCAGGCTTTCGACTCACGCGACAATGGAGTGACGAGAACGACTGGTTCAGCGTCTGCTTCCTCGAGGTCGAAGACGCGCCGGCCTAGCGCCTGGTTAACCTCGTAACCAGGTCGAACTCGTCCGAGTACACAGTCGCGTGGTGGCGAAAGCTCTTGCTGCCGTCGGTGTAGGTCAGCTCGAATCGATAGGTTCCCGGGCCCGCGGCCGTTCCGGATGGCTCACTGAACTCGTTCAGGTTTCCGACGACGAACGGGCGCTTCGAGCCGGGAGCGATCTCCACGGCCCCCACTCGACACTTGACCGAGTGGAATGGCTCGTAGCCCTTCTCCCAGGCGTCTTCCTTCTTGCGTGCTCGATAGAACGGCGTGCCACAGAATGTCTTCAACCAAATCGGCCGTTTCGAGTCGTTGTGCACTCGCGTCTTGACCTTGTCCGAGCTCGTAACCATGGAGGGACGCGTCTCGATTTGGATGTCGCGCGCCTCGGTCTTGACGACGCGCCGGCAGCCCTTCTTGGTCCAGCGATGGCTGGATGGGCACTCGCAGGGCAAGCACGACCCGCAGCGCTCGTTGGGTGGGCAATCGGGGCATCCGCGATAGTTGCCTCGTGAGCTCTCGCAAAGCGCCTGTACGCTTCTGCCGCGGCGAAAGAGCTGGGGTGGTTCGTCCGTCAGGACGCAGGCGCCTTTGAAGCACTTCCCGAACCGGGTCGCGCATTGGCAATCACAGGTCGCGAGCTCCCTCTGCCCTCGGCATTCGGCGAGCTGCTTTTGGTAGGCGAGGAGGTGCGTCTCGTTGACCGCGACGCCGCACTCGCATCCTCGAGATTGGCAGCTCGTCTCGACGACCCCGCAGGCATCGTCCGTTTCGCAGGACCGATGTGCCGAGGCGACCTCGACGCGCTCCTGGCGAGACTCAGTCTCCTCGCACCCACCGAGCGAGACACCGACCACCGCCATCAAGCAGAGTAAACCCCGCTTCCCCATGACAAGCGTCCTACCGAATGAGGGGCCTCATGGCAAGAATCGGCCCGTTTCTGTCGAGGCTAGCCCGCCTGAAGGCGAGCGATCCGCTCCTCTAGAGGAGGGTGGGTCGCCATCAGTTTCCGCATCCCGCCGCCGCGGATACCGAACGCGTTGAGGGCGTCTGGAAGCTGTGAGGGCGCATCCTGCATCGCCCTCAGACGGTTGAGCGCCGCAGCCATGGCGTCGGAACTCTCGAGTGAGGCGCCTCCGGCATCGGCTCGGAACTCCCGGCG
>JAUXFZ010000142.1 GCA_030622585.1 Myxococcales bacterium | reverse complement strand
GTCACGCCAAAGCAAATGCCGGTAGACCGCATCCTCGCCGACCAATTCCTCGACGGTGGCGTTGATCACCGCACCCGAATCAAAGGAGATCATCCCCGCCTGCCCATCGATCGACACGAGGGTGAGGACCCCCGACTTCCGGCTCACATCGATTGTCTGCAACAGATCGACCACGCTCATCTCCGAGAGCGAACCGCTGAACCTCGTCCTCGCATCACTGCTCTTGTGCGCAAGCCCCGCGCGGGCCTGCCGTGCGAGCTCGATTCCAACGCGCGCGACCACCTCGCGAATATAGATCGGCTTGGTGAGGTAGTCTTCGACGCCGAGCTCGAGCCCGCGGATCTTGCTTTCGATCGACCCATCGCTCGACAAGAACATGAACGGTATATGTGACCATTCCGATTTCTGCCGCAGCTGCTCCACGAACTCGAAGCCGTTCAAGTCGCTGAAGGTGGTGTCGGAGAGGATCAGATCCGGCCGGTTGGCGTGCAAGATCTCCAACGCCTTCCCCACGCTGGGACACCCGGCCACGTTGTAGCCCGCGTTCCGGAGGCTTACCTCGAGCACTCGGAGGCTACGGGGGTCGGAATCGACGACGAGGAGATTTTGCTTGGTCACTGCACCCTTTTGTCAGCGGGAGTGTGCGAATGGGGGTACCGCCATGTCAAGCATGCCTTCGCATCGCCGACGTGATAACTTGGGGGTGGTGGGATGAAAATGCACGGGGGCATCCTAGGCGTGATCATCGGCGCAGTACTCGTACTGACCGCTTGCGAGAAGCCGCACGCCGAGATGGCGTTCCATGAGCTCGACCCAGACTTCGGAGGGCTGCAGGGCGGGAAGACCGTACGGGTCGTGGGCCAGAGCCTTCGCCTGGACATCGGCTACGCCGTCTACTTCGGCCAGCTTCGGTGTGCTCGGGTCTCCATTCAGAACGAAAAGGCCCTCCTCGTCGTCACACCACGCAGAACGACCCCGGGCCTGGTGGATGTCACTATCCGTGCGGACAACGGGTCGGTGTTCGTGATCAAGCAAGGCTTCAAGTACATCAACCAAGGGGGCCACCTCTTGGGCGACTCCGAGGCACCCTAGCCCTCACGGGCCGGCGTCGACTCCACCATCCGCTTCGGGACCGGGCGCCAGCAGGCACACGCCCGAAAGGCACGCCAGCCCCACGGCACACTGCTCGGTCCGCGTACACGGCTCGTCGAGTTGCTTGGGGCGCATGTCACTGCCGCACCCAAACCAGACGAGACACAACGAGAGCCGTAGGAGTCGACGATGCATCGCGGCGACGATAGCGCAGCCCGGGATCGGTGACCACGCCCCACGCCGCCAAACGCTGCTAGGCTCCGGCCGTGGACCTCCGGCTGCTGGTACTGGACCTCTTCGAGAAGCTCAGCCTCATCGCGACCGCGGGCCTCCTCGGCGTGCTCGTGCCGCCGCTGCGCAACCGGCTGCTGGGTGTGGGCCGGCCGCGAGACATCGCCGTCGTGGTGATCTTCGGGCTCTTGTTCTCGCTGTGGGGCTCCACGATGGGCTATGAGTGGCTAGGCCACTTTCTCAATCTTCGCGCGATCGGCATCATGATCGCGGGCATTTTGGGCGGGCCGCGCGCTGGAGCCCTGACCGGGCTGCTCGGCGGCGGCTTTTACGTGACACGGATCGCCCCGGAGGAATTCCCCTGGGCCCTCGTCGCGTCGATCCTCGATGGATGGCTCGCGGGCCGGATGTCGGTTCGGCGGGGGCAGATGTTCGTCGGTTGGCGCGTACTTGGTGCGGCGGCGATCGTGCAGGTGGCGGGCTTGACCGTTACTGGTGTCGGGATGGCCTTTTCCGGCTCCAACCCCGTCGAGGCGCTACCTGCGCTTGCCGCGCAACTCGGGGGCGTTGCACTGGGCGTCGCGCTCTTCGTGAATGTGGCGTTGGTCGTGATCTCGCGACAGGAGCAAGCCGTCGCGCTGGTCGAGGCCCAAGCGGCGGCCAACGCGCTTTCGCTCACTGCCTTGCGCAGCCGCCTCGAGCCCCACTTCTTGTTCAACACGCTGAACACGTTGCGCGCCACCATTCGGCGCGATCCCGAACAGGCGCGCACGCTCGTGTCCGACCTGGCCGACCTCTACCGGTACCTGCTGCATCACCCGCACGACGCGTCGCTGATCAACGAAGTCGAGCATGCCTGCGCCTATCTGGCGATTGAAAGGGCCCGTCTCGGGGACGAACGGCTCGCGGTTCAAACATCGATCGACGGCAGCGTGCGCGATATCCGGGTGCCCGCGTTGCTGCTACAACCGATCGTCGAGAATGCGGTCACGCACGGTGTCGCTCCAAAGCAGGGGCTCGGAAAGATCACGATTCGGGCATCGGACCTCGGTGATCGGCTACGGATCGAAGTCGAGGACGAAGCGGACGGACCACATCGGGGATCGCCCACGAAGGGATCGGGTTTGGCCCTACAAACTCTACGAAAGCGGCTCGACCACCAGTATGATGGACGGGCAAGCCTCCGCCTGTCTACGCTAGAACGCGGTACGCTCGTGACCGTGGAGCTTCCGAAAGACCCTGACGTCCCAGGAGAACGATGATGAAGATTCGCGCGATCGTGGTCGACGATGAGCCGCTGGCTCGCGACGAGCTTCGCTTCATGCTCGGCCAGTGCGAGGGCATCGAGGTCGTTGGTGAGGCCGGCAACGCGCCTGACGCACAACGCCTTTGCGACGAAGAGCAGCCTGCTGTGGCGTTTCTCGACCTGCGAATGCCCGGTCCCGACGGCGTGGCGCTCGCCGAAACCCTCATGGCGAACCACACGGACCTCAAAGTGGTGATCGTCTCGGCGCACGATGAAGGCGCTCTGCGTGCATTCGAAGCACGGGTCGCCGACTATCTACTCAAACCCGTCCGGCTCGAACGATTGCGTCAAGCGGTCGAGCGCGTTCGGAGCGCGTCCCCCGAGAGCGCCGACAGTCTGGAGCGACTCGAACGAATCGCCGTGCGTCGCAAGGACGCCTACGTCGTGCTCGAGATCGGCGACGTCATCTACTTCGAAGTGAAGGACGAGCTCGTATGGGCGGCCACCGAGGAAGATCGATTCGCAATCGACAAGACACTGGCGAACTTGGAAGGAGAGCTCGACCCCGAGGCCTTCTTCCGCTCCCATCGGGGGTTCATTGCTCGCTACGATCGAATCCGCGCCATCGAACCGACGGGAGCCGGCACCTATCAGCTCCTGCTCGACCACCCAGACGAGCCGAAAATCCCCTTGGCGCGTGAGCGGGCCAGAAAACTCCGCGAGCGCATCCCATTTTCGGGCTGAGCACACGAAAAGCTTTAGCGTTTGGGCGTCTTGGTGGTAAATCCCGTCGCATGAGGGGGATACGGATTACTCAATTACTCGCGCTCAGCGTCCTCGCTGGGTTGCTTACGCTGTCTGCCTGCAAAAAGGGCAAGGACACCGACAACGCCGAAGACGAGAAGCGCGACCCACCGCCGCCCTCGGGCACGATGAGTTTGCAGGGTATGTATTCCTACATGGCCGACGCGGGTACTTTCGTGGACTGCGCGACCCACGAACGATGGCCGGTCGCCCACGAAGGAGACAACGCAACTCTCGAAAGCGCATACGGGAAGGCGAAAATCGCGCCGGGCTCGCCGCTGCTCGTCACCGTGGAAGGCGGCTTGGACCTGCGTTACAAGGCGGACGGCCGCGGAAGTGAGACCACCCTCATCATCCAGCGCTTCGTGCGCACCTGGCCGAGGGAAACGTGTGGAAGCGTGCAACGTGTGACCCTGGAAGACACGACCTGGGCGCTACTCGAGCTGAACGGCAAAACGATCACGGTCAAAGTGAACGACAAAGCGCCCTACCTGGAGCTCAACTCGAAGAAGGCGAGCGCGTACGGCTTCGGCGGCTGCAATCGCTTCTTCGGCTCGTACGAGACGTCAGGACACAGGCTGTCCCTAGGCGCGATGGGTGCGACTCGAATGGCGTGTCCCGAAGGCATGGATCAAGAGCAGGAGTTCCTCACCGCGCTCGGCACGGTGACCCGATACGAGATTCACGGATCCAAGCTCATGCTCTTTGCGGACAAGGCACTGGTCGCGCGGTTCGAGGCGCGAGCGCCTTAGCTTAGGGCTATCTCTCGGAGTCCCCGGCATGGCATGACCATCGTTTTTGACGAATTCGAGTTGGACCCGGCACGCCGTGAGCTTCGGGTCGAGGGCAAGGCGCGGCCACTGCAGCCGCAGGTCTTCGACCTACTGCTCTATCTCGTCGAGAACCACGAGCGCGTCGTGCCCAAGCAAGAGCTGCTCGACACCCTTTGGCCCGACGCGACCGTCACCGAGAGCTCGATTCAGCGTGGGGTCAGCTTGGCGAGGAGCGCTTTGGGCGAACGCGGTGCGGAGCTGATTCAGACCTTCCCGCGCCAGGGGTATCGATTCGTCGGCAAGATCCAGAGATCCGGCAAGCCGTCCCCCACGCTGTCTCTGCAGCCTCGGTATGCGCAGAGCGGCGACGTTCACATCGCGTACACCACCCTCGGCGGCGGCGACCTCGACATCGTCATCGTAAACGGATGGATCATGCCGATGCGCGCAATGTTCCAGCATCCGAGGACGCGCGCCGCCATCGAGGCGCTGGCGGCGATCGGCAGGGTCATCACCTTCGACAAGCGAGGCACCGGACTTTCTGACCGCGTCAAAGAACTGCCCAGCCATCAACAGCGCATGGACGACCTGCGCGTAGTGCTCGACGCCTGCGGCTCGAAGCAAGCGATCCTCATCGGTGCGTCCGAAGGCGGCGCGCTCGCCATGCTGCACGCGGCCACCTACCCCGAGCGTGTCCAGGGCTTGGTGCTGTGCGGCGGCTTCGCCCGTATGACGCGGGCGCCCGGCTACCCATGCGGCTACGCGGCAGAAGACATGGAGAAGCTCAAGGGCTACATCCGCGGAGCTTGGGGTAGAGGCGCCTCGTTACGGGCGATCACCCCCTCGGAGCTGAGCGATCCGGAGTTCGTCGACTGGGTCGCGTTTTCCGAACAGGAGGGAGCAAGCCCTGGGAGTGCGCTCGATCTCCTGGACATGAATCTCCAGATCGATCTCCGTGCGTTGCTGCCAGCCATTCGCGTACCGACCGTCGTGCTTCAAGCCACAGATGACAAAATGATCGACCCGGCCAGCGGGCGGTATCTCGCGGAACACATCCCCAACGCCCGATACGTCGAGGCGGCGGGCGATGATCATCTGTTTTTCTTTCGCACGCAGCACGAGATCGTGAACGCCGTGCACTGGGTGCTCTCACAGGACCCGCCAGACTTGGAAGAGGATCGTTTCCTGAGCACGGTCCTGGTTGCCCACCCGGAAGGAAGTGCGGACGAGGATGCGTGGCTGACGGAGGTCCAGCGTTTTCGCGGTAACGCCGTCCGGGGCAAGCGGCACGCCTATTTCGACGGGCCGATTCGCGCGATGCGCTGTGGCATCGCCCTCGCCCGCGGAGCGTCCCTGGCGCTCGGGGTCCATACCGGAGAGGTCGTTCGACGTGGTGCCTCCGTTGGCGGTGCGGCATTCGACGTGGCGAGCGCCATCGCGGACGAGACGCCGATGGGGGAACTGTGGGCCTCCGGGGTAGTGGTGGGGCTGGTGCCGGGAAGCGACCTCGAGTTCGAGCGAATCAACGAAAGCCTGGACGTAGACACGGCGGAAATCCCCATATTTTCGGTGCAATTCCAGAGCTAAGGATTCGGTAAGGTCGCCACAAGGACCTTCGCAGGCCTCGTCCGTACCTTGGGCACAAAGGAGGCACTCATGCCGCACTCAAACACCGCCCACAGCCTCGAGAACGAAACCACCATCCACACCGCCAGCGTCGCAAGCCGCTTCTGCGGCCCCCCCGAATCCGGAAACGGGGGCTACACCGTCGGGATGATCGGAAAGCGCCTCGGACAGGAAGTCGAAGTGACCCTCAAGCGGCCCGTCCCGGTCGACGAAACCATGCAGGTTGTCGCCGACCCGGCGGGCGTGGCCGCGCTCCTGCACGGAGACGCCGAAATCGCCAGCGCGCGGGTCGTGGAACTCGATCTGGACGTTCCCGAGGCGGTCACCTTCTCGCGCGCCGCTGTAGCTCGCGCGAACTATCCCGGTTATCAGAATCACCCTTTCCCCAACTGCTACGTCTGCGGAACCCATCGTTGCTCCGGCGACGGAATGTGTCTCTTCACCGGCGAGGTCGGCGAAGGCGTCGTAGCCAGCTCCTGGGTTCCCACTGCGGAGTTCGTCAACGAAGAAGGAATCGTTGCTCCGGAATTCATCTGCGCGGCACTGGACTGCCCCGGCGCCTGGGCTCTCATCACCCGATACGGCATCGAAGGCCCTTTCGTGCTCGGCAGGATGACTTACCGATTGGAGAAGCCGATCCACGCCGGCGAACAGTACGTGGTCATGGGCTGGACGCGGGGCCGCGAGGGCCGCAAGAGCTTCTGCGGAACCGCGATCTACGACACCGAAGGCGAAGCGTGCGCGGTCGCGAGCGCTACTTGGTTCCAAATCGGTTGACGAACGGGGCGAACGGGGCACGGCGGAACGTGACGCGGGGTTTCAGCGGCGTAGCG
>JAUXFZ010000440.1 GCA_030622585.1 Myxococcales bacterium | reverse complement strand
GTCCACGGGGATCTCGGGATCGTAGACCGTCTGCAGAGCTGCGATGACAGCGGCTTCGACCTCCTTCGGGTCGATCGGTGTGGTCGGCTTTTCGCCGGTCCCTGCGCAAGCCTCGCTGGCGGGCTCAGAAGGCGGCGGATGTCCGACGGACTGTGGCAGGAATACGTGGTCGGATGTGGACCGCGGTTCGATCTTGTGGATCTTCAAGTGTTCGATATCGTCGCCCACTGCTCTACTCCGTTGTCGCTTCGTCGCCCGCGTCGCCGAGCGCTTGGTTGAGAGTGTGCCACCCGAGAGTGGCGCATTTGACCCGCATCGGGAATTCCCGAACGCCCGCGAACACCGAAAGCTTGCCGAGGGCTTCCAAGTCGTCGGACCCTTCGTCGCTCGTGAGCATCGTGTGGAACTTCGAGAACAGCGCCTCCACTTCCGGAAGCGTCTTGCCTTTGATCGCCTGCGTCATGGTGGAGCAAGAAGCCTGCGAGATGGCGCATCCTTGCCCGATGAACCCGACATCCGTGATAGTGTCTCCGTCGAGCTGCAAGCGGAGCGTGATCTTGTCGCCGCACAAGGGGTTGTAGCCACGCGCTTCCCGGTTGTGCGGCTCAGGGAACTTATGGTTCCGCGGGTTCTTGCCGTGATCGAGGATCACTTCCTGGTACAGCTCGCGCAGATCCATCAGCCAAAGATCTCCTGCACTTTGTGAAGCGCAGCAACCAGTGCGTCTACGTCGCCGGTGGTGTTGTACATGCCGAGTGACGCGCGCGCCGTCGCCGCGATGCCGAAATGCTCCATCACCGGCTGCGCGCAGTGATGCCCGGTACGAATTGCCACGCCCTCCGAGTCGACGATCGTGCCGATGTCGTGCGGGTGCGCTGCATCCATCAAGAATGAGAGCACCGACACCTTGCCAGGCGCGGTTCCGATGAGACGTACCCCAGGGACCGCCTCGAGCGCCTCGGTAGCATAACGCAGCACGGCCCTCTCATGGGCGTGCACCGCCTGTGCATCGAACGAGGCAAAGTAGTCGATCGCCGCGCCGAGACCAATCGCGCCCGCGATGTTGGGGGTGCCCGCTTCGAACTTGTACGGGAGGTCGTTGTACGTCGTCTCTTCGAAAGTGACCGAGCGAATCATGTCACCGCCGCCCTGATACGGCGGCATGCTCTCGAGCAGCCGCTCCTTTGCGTAGAGCGCGCCGATCCCGGTGGGGCCGTAGAGCTTGTGTCCGCTGAACGCATAGAAATCACAGTCGAGCGCCTGCACATCGACGTCGACATGCGACACGGCCTGCGCGCCATCGAGTAGCACGACCGCGCCTCGGTCGTGTGCGAGCGCGATGAGGTCGGCCACCGGCAACACTGTTCCGAGCGCGTTCGAGACGTGCGCGAGTGCCACCAGGCGAGTTCGCTCACTGAGCTCCTGCTCGAATGCTTCAGCCAACACCTCGCCGCGGTCGGTGATCGGCACGACGACGAGCGTGGCGCCTGTTTGCTGGCAGAGAATCTGCCAGGGCACGATGTTGGAGTGGTGCTCGAGCTCCGTCACCAGGACTTCGTCGCCCTCGCGGAGATAGGCGCGTCCCCAGCTTTGTGCAACGAGGTTGATCGCCTCGGTTGTCCCTCGCGTGAAGACCACTTCGCTCTTGTTCGCCGCGTTCACGAAGCTGCGAACCTTTTCGCGTGCCTCTTCGAAACGGGCCGTCGCACGCTGCGAAAGGAGGTGGACGGCTCGGTGGATGTTGGCGCAGTCCCGCGCGTACACGTCGGCCACCGCGTCGATCACCGCTTGAGGCCTGAGAGACGTTGCCGCACTGTCGAGATAGACGAGTGGCTTTCCGTGCACCTCCTGATGAAGCGCCGGAAAATCCTCACGCACACTCTGTACATCGAACAGCTCGCGCCTCGAAGCGGACACGGGCGAGACTTCACTCACGTGACCCCCCGAACTTCTTCACCATGGGGAATCCGCGCGAGCAGGGCCTCGCGCATACGCGCGCGGGTCGGCTCGTGGCTGACCCGATCTACAATCGACTCCAAGAACGCATAAGTCAGCATTGAGTGTGCGAGGTCTTCGGGAATCCCGCGAGCGCGCAGATAGAAGAGCTGGTCTTCATCGAGCGAGCCCACCGTGACCCCGTGGCTGCAGATCACGTCGTCTGCATCGATCTCGAGGTGTGGCTTCGTGTGAACCGTAGCCGTCTCCGAGAGAAGCAAGTTACGGTTCTCCTGGTGCGCTTCGGATTTCTGGGCGTCACGGTGAACCACGACGAGCCCGTCGAACACCGCGGTACCCTTCCCCGAAGCGATGCCCCGATACGTCTGCGCGCTTCGGCAGTGCGAGGCCTGGTGCTCGACCGTCGTATGGTGATCGACGTGGTCGGCGCCCTCGACTAGGTACGCGCCGTCGAGCTGACACTCCGCTCCCTTGCCCTGGAGCATGCAACGAACGTCGAAGCGAAGAAGAGCGCCTCCTAAGGTCACGACGGTCGAGCGATAGGTGCTGTCGGCAGCCTGACGAACTTCCACCCGACCCACCTGCAACCCGGCGTTCTCGTGAATGCGCGCGTGGCTCATCTTGGCGTTGCGGCCGAGATCGACCTCGACCACCGAATTGGTGAGCGGCCCGACCTCGTTGCTGGCGTAGGTTTCGACGAGGGTCAGTTCGGCGTTGTCGCCCAGGGTGATGAGAACCCGTGGGTAGGTGACACTCGAGTCGGACGATGTAGCAATCGCGTGCGCCAGCTCGATCGGCGCCTCGACGACGGCGCCCGCCCGGACGTCGATCCACAGGCCGTCGGCGAACAAGGCGGTATTGAGCGCGGCGAAGTGCGTCGGAGCCCCACCGAGATCGAGTCGCCCTTCTAGAAGCTCGGGCTCTGCCTGCAGCACCTGTCTCAAGCTACGAGCGGTGACACCTTCGGGGAGCGACGACGCGAGCGAGGGAACGCCGTGATCGTTGCGCGAGAACTCGGCGCTGACGACCGAGCGCACCGGTGTGAACCGCCATGCCTCGGTCCGCTTCGTGGGGAGGCCCTGCTCCCGAAGTGCCTCGGCCGCGCGGCCGCGAAGTGCGCGCAACCATCCCGGCCCCGTGTCAAACGAGGTGGGGAGGCTCCCGAGGAGCGTCTGGCGGGTAGCGTCTGTCACAGCTGCGGCGCGTCCTGGACGTCGGCGTACCCCTTTTCTTCGAGCTGCTTGGCAAGGTCCTTGTCTCCGGTTCGGACGATTCGCCCATCAATCAAGACGTGCACGACGTCCGGCACGATATGATCGAGCAGCCGCTGATAGTGGGTAATGATCAGCATCGACCGGTCGGGGCCGCGCAAGGCGTTCACACCCTTGGCCACGACTTTGAGGGCATCGATATCGAGCCCGGAGTCAGTCTCGTCGAGCACTGCAAGCGACGGCTCGAGCATG
>JAUXFZ010000193.1 GCA_030622585.1 Myxococcales bacterium | reverse complement strand
TCCGTGTCGTGAATGAATGACATCCCGTCGCCCACCAGCCATTCTTCGATCTTCGCGTGCGCAAGCTCCGGGCTAGCGTCATGCATCTGCACGACATCGATTGGCTCACCGTCGAAACCCGCCGCGAGCACCTCGCTAAAGCGCTCGACCTGCTCGTCTGTGATGAGCGCCATGTAGCCTTCCATCTTCTGAATCGACTCGGTCCACGCTTCGGCATCCCGCTTTCCGCGCGTGAGCGGGTTGCCCATCTGATGGCAGTAGTTGCATTGAGCGATGAACGGCGAACGTTCCTCGACATCGTTCCAAGGGAGTGAAGTGAGATGCGCGGAAGCCGTCAGCGCGTTAGAGCGCGCGATGTCCGATTCAAAAGATGCAACCGTCAGGTCCACCGTGCGATGGTCTGCATCAAGAACCGATACCTTCTGGGTCTGATCCGCGAAGTTCGACGCGCGCGCGCGGATCGTGAGCTCACCTTCGTAGTCGACGACGATCAGGTATCGGCCTTCAGCGTCAGTGAATACCGTCTGTTTGCGCATTCGGTTGGCGGCGAAGACCGTCACCATGGCGCCGTTTACCGGCTGACCAGCGGAGGTCTGAACCAGGCCGTCCAAGGTTGCTGCATTCGCCGAGAACGCGGGCCCAAGCACGCTCAAGAGGACGCCTAAGGCCGTGCTGGTCGCCTTGCGCCGGCTTGCTATAGTCGAGGTCATGAAATTTCCCTGGATCCTCATATGCATGTTCGCCCTCAGCGCTTGCCAGAGTGCCACGGCCGCGCCTGAGGGGGAAGAGTCTCCCACGGAGCCCGAGTCCACCGCTCCCGTTGAAGAGGCGACCCCCACGGCCGAGCCTGCGCCCGCCGAGGAGCCGCCCGCCGCGGCCCCGGATACGCCGGCTCCCGCCGAGGTTGTCGCGCCCGTCGTCGAGCCCGATCCGAACGCGCCCCGCAACGTGGCAGCGCCTCCGAAGAGCGCGAAGCGAAGCAAGTCGGGCCTCGCGTGGAAGGTGTTGAAGAAGGGGAGGGGCAAGGGCCGTCCAGGCAAATTCGACACAGCGACGATGAACTACACCGGATGGACTTCGGCAGGTCGCCTGTTCGACAGCACCGAGCGGCAAGGCCAGCCGATGGTCATCCCGCTGAATCGCCTCATCTACGGCTTCGCCGAGGGCGTGCGGATGATGACGACAGGCGAGAAGCGACGGCTCTGGGTGCCCGGCGACCTCGCCTACGGCGAAAAGTTGGCGGGCGCCGAAGCGCCGGCAGGACAGCCTTTGGGCATGCTCGTGGTCGATGTCACGCTGGTGCAGATACGGCGAGAGTTGCATCAGGTGCGCTAGGTACGATTCGGCGCGTTGTCCTGACTGCATGTGCCGCCGGATGCGTCGCAAATACCGACCGTGCAGGCGTTCCCGCCCCAACAATCGAATCCGTTCTCGCAGCGGCCAATCTCTTGCGGGTCCCCGGCGGGCTGGCAGAAATCACCCTCTTTTGCCCCTTCGTCGGCGCCGCCCGTTCCCCCCATTCCCCCCGTTCCGCGGTCGCCTAGTCCACCGGAGCCACCGGGCCCGCCGACCCCGCCGGAGCCATCAGAGCCGCAGCCCAGCGAGGAGAAGCATGAAAGAGAGAGCGTCACGCATGCGACACCATGCGACGGTTTCAACCGTCTCGGCAGTTCGAGGGTGAATAATTACGTATGGACTTCGGGGTGAATTGATACCCTCCTGGGAGTGATGGACCCGGCTGGATCAGCGCTGATCGACTTTGCGGAGGCGGCCTACGACCTCGAGCTCGAGCCGCGTGATTGGTTGGCCAAGCTGCTCGAGGCCGGGGCGCCTGTGTTTGATCACGGCCTCGGCGTCTTCGCAGTGACCTGCACCCGTCCGCCCGGGGGCGCGTCGCTCGTCATCGATGGGATGCACGTGCTGTCGGGTCCGGACGACTTGGCGGAGCGGATGATGCGGTTGCAGCAAGAGATGCCCCCAAGCCTCTTGTGGCTGTTGAGCCGTCCAACGATACCCAAGACCCTGAGCGAAGCAGCGGACGAAAACCTGGAGGCTCTCCGGCTCGTCCTGCGGCACTTCGACTTCGCGAAGGACGGCTTGGGTATGTCTTCGTTCGACCCCAACGGGCGCGGCGTCTATCTCCTCGCGCCGCTGCCCAAGGTGACGACCCTTTCGGACCAGTCCCGCGAGCGCTGGCAGATGCTTGCGTCGCATTTCGGGGCTGGACATCGCTTGAGGCGCGCGCTCCGCGAGACCGGATCCGAAGCCGCGACGGACCTTCCCCATGGCGCCGAAGTGGTGATCGACCCGAGCACTTTTCGCGTGACCGAAGCGCAGGGCCAGGCCAAGTCACGAGACGCCCGCAACGCCCTGCGCGATGCCGCGGTGCAGGTCGACCTCGCCCGTGGCCGAATGCGAGAGAGCGACCCGGAAAAAGCGTTGGAGCTTTGGAAGGCCCTGGTGCGCGGTCGATGGTCGACCGTGGACTGGTTCGATTCGGATGGTCGGCGCTACGTGCTCGGCCTGCCGAACCCGCCCGGCGTGAACGACCCGCGCGGGCTCACCGAACGTGAGATGCAGGTCGCGGCTCTTGTCCTGTGCGGCCAAACCAACACGATGATCGGGTATCAACTTGGGCTATCCAAAGGGCGCATCTCGACCCTATTGAGATCCGTGATGCGCAAGGTCGGCGTCCCAACACGCGCCCAGCTCATTGCGAAGTTCCACACTCTGGCCGAGCACGACGACAGCTGAGCCTTGGAGGCGCGTCTACGCACCGGTCTTTCCCTGCGTGATCACGATGTCGACTTCGCCGAGGCCCTGGCCGCGAATCACGACGCGATCGCCCGGATTCAAGAAACGAGAGGTATCGCCGCTTAGTTTGGCAGCGAGCTTCTTGAAGCGGTTCAGGCCGAGCAGACTACTGAGGCGCGCCAGCCAGCGCGGGGTGTTCATCGCGACTCCCCCCGGCGTCCCCGTAAGTACGATGGTCCCCTTGGGCAAAGCCGTGTCGGGATACTTGTCCACGATGAACCGCAGCATCTGCGCCGGCGTGTAGATCAGGTTCGCCGTCGACTGCTTTTGTCGAAGCTCACCATTGACTGTCGTTTCGATGACGACACAGGGGATTCCATCGCGCTTGGTTTCGTTCGGCACCCACGCGCGATCCGCGACCGGCATGAACCCAGCAAAGCTCTTGGATGCGCCCCAAAACTCGAAGCGGGTGGGCTGACCCTCTCCGAGGATGGCTAGCGTTCGTGCCGACACGTCGTTGCCGATGAAGAAACCCAGTCGGGGGGCGAACTCGGCATCCCCGAGGGAGGCGTGGTCGATGTCGTCGAGCAGCACGAACCCCATCTCCACTTCGTAGTCGAGCAAGGCAGGCAGCGCGTCGTGCTCTTGACGAAGGACCGTCCCGAGACCCGGCTCGAGAGACTCCGCCGCCGCGACGAGCTCGGCCGTCCCCGGCACGGCGACCTCGGCCCCGGTTCTCACCAAGGCGCTCGGCTGTTTGCGAAAGATCGGTGGAGGCGCCTTCGGGTCGAACTTGGATGCGGTCTCTTCGATGTGTGATGCGTAGGAGAGCCCGACACCAAACGCTTGCGGCGGCGGGTCGAGCGGCACGTAAGAGCCCTTCGCCATGTCGTAGCAGTGGAAAGCCGCCGGCCTGGGTTTGTGGGCCAGCGGCCGGAACAGGTAGTACCCGAGCGCTACCAGCGCGAGGAGCAAAACAATACCGGCGACGGCTGCGAGCTTGATCATTGCAGGTGACATCCTTGCAACCCTTGTAGCAGGGATCGCCGGGAGGGAGCCGGGGAGGGTGGCCGGAACCTGCACCTTTCTTGCCAGTTGCAGGCCGCTGCCCCTACGACTGGGCCAGGTTCGAAATGGTCATGAACAAGCGGTTGTTGAGGTCGTTGCTCGTGTTGGGCTTCGGCGTGTTGCTCGTGAGCTGCTCCATCACGCGCGCGAAGTGGCGCATCAGGCCGGACACGGGGATGGCCAGCGGCAAGTCCGCCTACCTGGACGCTCCGTTGGCGCCGTCCACACCGGAGCGCCCGCCCAACATCATCGTGTTGCTGGCTGACGATTTGGGAAAATACGAAGTGTCGGCGTATGGAGCCGATCACATCGCGACACCCCACATCGATCAGATCGGCGCCGAGGGTGTGATCTTTGAAGAAGGCTACGTCACGTCGCCTACCTGTGCGCCCTCGCGAGCGGGAATCATGACGGGGCGAGTCCAGAATCGTTACGGCTTCGAGACCCAAATCATGGAGGTCTACCCAACCAACTGGGTCGAATACGTCTCCGGCCGATGGATCGTCGACACCGGCGAGTTCGTCGTGAAGGCCAAGCCCTCATTCCCGTCTGAGTGGCAGGCTCACAAGCAGGGCGTGCCGCCTTCCGAGATCATGCTCTCCGAGATCTTAAAGAAGTACGGCTACGCGACCGGCTTGGTCGGCAAGTGGCACCTTGGTGCGTCGCGTAAACAGGTGCCGCTCGAACGAGGCTTCGACTATCAGTTCGGCTTCGACGGCGCGTCCACCCTCTACACGCCGGAGCGAAACTGGCCGCACATCATCAACCACGAGCACCACTCGTTCAGCGCGCAGTACCAGTGGGACATGGGGCGGCGCGAAGCGGCTGCGATCCTCCACAACGGCAAGGTGGTTCGCGAGGAGGCGTACCTTACCTACGCGTTCAGGGACCGCATGAAGGAGTTCATTCTGGAGCACCGGGACGAGCCCTTCTTTCTCTACGCGGCCTTCAACGCGCCTCACGTCCCGTTCCAGGCGCCCGTCGATTACTACTGCCAGTACGGCTACGTCGAAGACGACAACAAGCGGGTGTACTACTCGATGATTTCCGCCCTCGACGATGCGATTGGCGAGGTCCACCAGACCATCAAGGACGCGGGCATCGAAGAAAACACGATGATCTTCTTGTTGAGCGACAACGGCGGTGCATCGTACACTCACGCCACCGACAACGGGCCGCTCAAGGGGGGCAAGCTCACCCAGTTCGAGGGAGGTATCAACGTTCCCTTCATGATGAAGTGGAAGGGCAAGATCCCTGCCGGGATGCGCTACGAACATCCGGTATCGTCCACGGACATCTTCGCTACGTCGGTAGCGGCCGCGGGCGGTGTGCTCCCAAGCGACCGCGAGTACGACGGTGTCGACCTGATGCCGTACCTCACCGGCGATGACGAGGGTCTGCCTCATGAACGACTCTTCTGGCGCGCGGACCACATCTGGGCGATTCGCGACGGCAACTACAAGCTCATCCTCAGCATCCGCGACGGCTGGGCCGAGCTCTACGACCTCGAGATAGACAAGTCCGAGCAGATCAATCTCAAGGCACAGATGCCCGAGCTCTACGAGAAGCTCCAGCAGGAGCACGAGCAGTGGCAGAAGGAGAAGCTTCACAAGAAGCCGATGTGGCCCCGAATCATGGACAAGAAATTCGTCCTCGACGGTCAGGAATACCTGTTCCCGGCGTGAGCATGAAGATGCGCTTCTTCATATCGCTGTTTGTGTTGGCCCCGGTCATGTTCTTTGCGGCGCCTTCGAGCAGCGCTGCACAGCAGCCGAAGATGGACATCAAAGTGTTCGTGGGAGGCAGCGCAACCACGTTCGTGTCCATGTTGGAAACCGGCCGCG
>JAUXFZ010000476.1 GCA_030622585.1 Myxococcales bacterium | reverse complement strand
TGGGTCCCCTAATCAGCCGACCCTACTTGCAGCGCTTTCCGCCCTTCTTGGGCGTCGGACCGTCAGGGTCACAGTCCTTGTCGGAGTCAGAATCCGAATCGGAGTCAGAATCCGAATCGGAGTCAGAACCCGAATCGGAGTCACTGTCGCTGTCGCTGTCGCTGTCGCTGTCACTGTCACTGTCGGAGTCACAGTCGCTGTCCGTGTCGCTGTCATCATCGTCACAGTGGTCGTCGCAGTCGCAAGGATGCCCCTCGCACCTGTCCATGCAGTGGGCCTGGATGTACCGTGCGACCATCGCGCATCGCTCTTCTGAGTCGATCTTGCTGATGCACGCGTCGTACACGAGCTCGGCAAAGAAGCCGCACTTGTCCTCACAGGTCGGAGGCTCAGGGTCCTCGCAGTGGTCCGCGATGCACATCTCTAGCGCTTCGCGGGCTATCGCAGCGCACCGCTCCTCGTCGCCGCCGTCGCCGGTCTTAGGCGTGGGACCGCCAATGCATGCCTCGTAGACATGGTAGGCGTGACTCTCACAGCGATCCTCACAGGTCGGGGGCTCGGGATCTGTGCAGGCATCCTCCTGGCATCGCGCGAGAACCTCGCGTGCCTCTCGGTTGCAGCCATCTACGGTGCCGCCCTCGTCGAGACACTGCATCTGATGCTGCCGGGCCTTCGCCTCGCAAGCTTCCTCACAGGTGGGCAGCGGGCACTGCGTGACGCACTCGAAGAAGCTGTGGATCGCGCGGCCAAAGCACGCCTCGCGGTCGCCGCCATCGTCTACACAGGTATCGAACACCGCAAGCGCCGCCCGGACACAGTCATCACGGCACTCTCCGGTGGGCACGCCTTCCCGATCGGCAGCCGCGTCGAGAACGCTCGCGAGCTCCGTCCTTTCAGCGCTGGTGTCGGTACCGCAGCTCTGAAGAATCAAGACGGAAGCTGCGAAAATCGTAAGTATGGATGCGGCGTATTTCATGAGCGCGTACCTAGCCTTCAAGGAGTGATGCCCGAACGGACGGCGAGCATACATCAGGGCGCCCTCCGCCGCTTCATCGGCGTGGCTATGGGCAACGCCGACCCCCTGTTCTGTAAGCTATCTCACAATTCGTTTCCGGCGCACCCTCTGCGCCGGCGACGAATGACCGCACCCATGGCAAAAAGGGCAAGCAGCGCCAGGTTCGATTCGGATGCGGGCGACACGCTCGTGACACTGCAGCCTCCGCCGTCGCCATTCGAGGGATTGCCGCTACCCCCCGTCCCGGGAATCCCGCCAGATCCAGCCGTGCCGCCCATGCCGCCCGCGCCCGCGTCAGGATCGGGGACCCCGCCATCCGGCACCCCGTTCCCACCTTCGAGACCGAAGGTGCTGAGATCGACGGCTGTGCGCGTCACTGCGAGCCACTCCACGCCATCCGAGGTCGTCTGCACTTCGAACCAATCGGCGTACTCCCAACTCGGGTCGACGTAGACGTACGGGTCGACGTGCACCCAGGCCTCGCCGCCATAGGGCGGCACGAGGCACGGGTCGTTGGGCAATGTGATGACTGGCGCACAGTTCGGCCGATCGTTCACGAAGATGGTGGCAGAGACATCGAGCAACAGCTCTTCGGCAGCCCCCACCGGGACCTGCATCGCGAAGGTCCCCTCGGAAGGTGCCGGGTCCATCTCCCGCGTGACGCATTTGCTAGCCGTGCAGTTCAAGGTGCGGAAGGCGACCGATTGGCTGGTTGGGTGCGAAAGACGGACCAGCGCAGACGGGTTGAACGGCGTTTGACCGTCTGCAAGTCCGGGGATGTCGTCGCTCCCGAGATGTACGTTGTAATCGACCAGCAGAGGGATCAGCGAAACGTCGCCGGGAAGCATCATGCCGCTCATGTTGACGAGTCGGTAAGGCCTCCGCACGGCGGCACTCGCTATCGTGAAGTGGTAGCACTCGTTCGGATCGGGACGGATGCATTCGCAGTGCGGGTCTACGTCGCGCGTGCACGGGACTCGCGCGTAGCCCACCGTCGGGATCGGTGGCCGTAGGTATTCAGCTTCCCCGGCAATATCAAACAGGCTCCGCACGTGGGCGAAGACCATCGGCTCGTTGCCGCCACTTCCCCACGCGCCGGCTTCGAAGTGAATCGTCACCTCTGGGTTTGTCGCCACGTCGTCTGTGCCCGTCGCCTCCTTGAAGAGGTCGAAGCTCCCATAGCTCGACGCAGCGTACGACCCCCCCGCGTTGGGAAACACGATAGTTGTACCGAGCGACTCCGGCGTGGAGCTGGCGCTCTGCGCCCACGCGGACGCGGTCAGGAACCAGACCAGCAACGTGATGCTTGCGAAGCGGACCCCGTGACGGTTGCGAAGCGATGGCATGGATGCCTCCCGTGCAGAAATGCGTAACGCCAGACTACCGCTTCACGGTCGCTTCGACTACCTCGTTACCGCATCGTCGGGCCGGCCCGCTCCTACAAGCTCTGTAGGTACAGGATCGCCTCCGCTGCGTCGGTTCGGAGGCAGGCGTTCGCGTTGACCTTCTTCTTACGGAGGCCCTCGGTGCGAATGCGCTTCTGGGCGCCCTCGAGGGCGGGGATTGCCTTCTTGTCGCCCAGCGCGCGAAGCTTCGCAACGGCATCCTTGCGATCGGAGCAAGTGTCTCCCTGCTCGAGGTCCAGCAGGTACGACGTGAGCCTATCGATTTGGTCGCCCAGACCCACCTCATCGGCGACGGCCACCGCGTGCTGACGCCTGCGTAGAGTTTCATCGGATGATGCTAAACTGACGAGCCGAGCTTCGGCGCGGCCATCGTCCACCTCGCGGACCAGCGTCCCCATGAACTCGATCGCATCATCGACGACGCCGGGTGCCTTCTTATCGAGCATGAGATCGAGATTGGTGCGCATGAGCTCGTCATTGGCGAGCTTCGGCTCCAACAGGATCGCCTTTTCATAGGCAACCAACGCCAGGATGCTGCGCTGGGCATTCGCGTGAGCGTGGCCGAGGACCATTTGCGCGTAGGGCTCTTCGCGAACTTCCTGCTTGTGCTCGATGAGATACGCCGCGGCATCCTTCGGACGGCCTTGCTCGAGCATCTCCGCGGCCGTCTCTGCCTCA
>JAUXFZ010000164.1 GCA_030622585.1 Myxococcales bacterium | reverse complement strand
TGCGGTTGTTGGCGCAGCGACAGTCGATACAAATCTGTGCATTGGTGTCGGACACGCACTGACTGGTACAGAACGCTGCGCCACATGCCACCGTGTCGCCGGTGCAACCGACGCAGTCCTCGGAGAGCCCGGTGGCGTCTTGCGTACACTGCGCAACGCAATCGGCAAGCGCTTGGGTTATGGCGTTGTCGCAGTTCGGGAAGCAGCTCACGACCGCGAACGCCTCGTCGCCACAGCCTTCGAGCAGTGGGTCGGAATTGTCGGTGCCGAAGATGCAATCGGAGCCAATCGCCGCCGATGCCTCCGTGCCCGTAAAGGTGTTCCCGTCGTCGTCGGTGTACGTGAGGTCTGCATACACCGCTACGTCCGCTTCGTTCGTGCAGGCCCCGTCGCCACCAATGCCACCAATGCCACCAATGCCGCCAGTGCCGGCGGTGGCACCGGTGCCCCCGGTGCCCCCGGGGCCGCCGTAGTCTGGGTCGCCGGCGATCGGAGGGCCGCGGTTGCAGGCCACTACGACGCCCGCCAATGCGAGGACCCAGATAAGATTAATAGGTTTCATGGTCGGTACCTTTCTCTTGGCCACACCCGGTTAGAAGATCATGGCAGCACGTAGCTGCACGGTCCAGAGCCATGCGTCGTTGAAACCGGCGTTGGTGAATGCCTTACCCGGCTGCATCATGCCTGTTTCGAGGTCGAGCCATATGATGTCCTTGGCGCCCATCTTTGCGCGAAGAGCCAGGTCGGCTTCCCAACCGTAAAAACATTCGCTCGAGAAACTACAGTTGCTGTTGAAATTGCCAGATCCGTAGACGACCGGGTCGAGCTTGTTGGCCCAGCCCACCAGGAACTGCGCGTGCAGCTCGAGCCCGTTGATGACCGTGAAGCGGAAGCTCGGCATGAAGTACGTCGAGTTCCACACACTGCCGTTTGCACCTAGCTCTGCCGCGCCAACCGGGGTCAGGGCCTGGAAGGTCAGAGCCTTGAGGGCAACCTGGTACATCAGAAGGCCGACCTTGACGTTTTCGTTGAAGCCGCGGGTCTTGAGTGTCGGCGGCGCCTCGGCCGGCGTTCCAGGGAACGCTCCTGAAAGGATGTTGTCGTCGCCCGAGGCGAAACCACCTTCGAGCTGCGCTGCCCAACTGCCTTCGTCCATGATGCCAATGCGGGCGATGACGTTGTGGATGCGGCCTTTGCCCTCCTTGCATGGTTCGGGCGGACAGCTCGGATTGACGCCGTCCTGTGGCCCGGTGAACCCCAAGGCCCCACTGTGTCCGAGTATCGCGAAGTATTCGCCTTCGGTCGTGATGGCCAGGCGCCTGTTGTTCTTGAGGGTGGTCTTCAAGCGCCACGATACGTCGGGGATGGTGATCCGGCTGTCGGTCGAGCGCTGAAATCGGTACACCGCATACCCGCCGATGAAGAACTCATCCGTGGCGGCACGACCGAAATCCTCGTCGAACCAGGCCAGCACGTTGACGATCTCGCTCACCCGCCGGTCGAGGTTGGAGAGATACGCGAGCGGGAAACTCGATCGCTCCGGGAAGCTCGTGTAAAAAGGCTTGAAGTTGGGGTTGGTCCCGGGGCCTTGGCTGCCGTCCCCAGCCGAGGCGATCACCGAGCTCACGATCGGATCCTGCGTGAGTCGGTCGTAGACGAACGCGTAGATGAGCGGGGTCGATCGCGTGTCGCCCTTGCTGATGCCGCGGGCCAGGGTGATCGGCCGGGTCGCGAAGAGAATTCGGTCGAAGGTCTCTCCGCGATAGAACTCGCCCCACTCGGCCAGGCCGTTGCCGGCGTGGGTCAGAGCGCCCATGCCCCAGTGTGACTCCATTCGGCCGACTCGGATTTGGCCGATGGGAACCAGGAACTCGATCCAGGCGCGCTCCAGCTTCAGCGACTCGGTGAGATCGAAGCCGTTGCGGTCGGTCTTGGACTGATCGACGGCGAAGAGAGGAACGCTGAATACGCGCGCGTTGTCGCCGTACACGACGTTGTCCAAGCCGTCGATCGTGAAGCGCAGGCGCGCGATGGGCAGGTCTGGGTTGGGACCGTAGGTGACCTCGGGATCGAGGCGCAGTCGCATCTCGCCGAACGACACATTCTTGCTCGGAAAGGCGGACTCGCTCGGGATGCTCCCCTTCGGCATGGGGGCGTTGCCGATCCAGTTGTACCGAGTTCGGTAGTAGCCGTGGAAGTTGAACTTGAGCGGGATAGCCTCGTCGCCCTTGTTGCGAACGCTCTGTCCGACCTGGCCGACGTTGGCACGGGCGCGCTCACGCTCGGATGCCTCGGTACCCATTCCGGCCTCGCCGACCTTTGCCGGCGAGCCCGCGCTCGGGGGGCGGGCGCCGACGACGGTCGGCGTCTCGGAGTCCTCTTCCATCGCCTTGAGCTTGTCGAGCTCGGAAACCCCAGGCACCTCCTCGGTGACTATCGGTTCCTGGGCCTTGAGCTTGTCGCGCTCGGAAGCCGCAGGCACCACCTCGGTCACTTCCGGCGGGGGCTCGTCTTTGGCGTCCCCTCTGTACTGCGCGGCTACCGGTCCCGCTGACAACGTTGACAACAAGGTCGCCATCAGGGCGACAAACGCGATCCATCCATACTTCACAACGCACCTCCAGCTAGTCAACGAGAGCGCACCGAATGCGGGCCCCGGAATCGATGTCGATCCCGATGCTGCGGAGAATGCACAAAGGCGTGACGTTCTGTCTACCTTCTTTTTCTCCGAGTCCGCGTAGCGTCACGCTGGCCGGATGAGCGAGCGTGATGTTTCGGATGCACCGAACTCCGTAGCGGTCCGGCACTTCCGGTCGGTGTGCCGCACGAAGCCGCTGGTTTCTAGGGGCTAAAATACGTTTTGGCGGTGGCGCCGCGCGTCGCCGACTGTGCCCTCTGCAATGCTGAACAAGCTAGCCGGTCCTCGTTAACGTGGGCGTAAGGAGACGATTTTAATCACAACAAAAAGGTCGGCGCGCACATTCTGCGCGGCCTGACGCTCCTCCGCGGAGCTCACGCACTGCGCTCGGGAGCGCACCACGCGCGCAGCCACAATAGGTTCACGGCGAGCGAGATGCCGAGCCCGATGACTCCGACTTGCCCCAAGGAACGCAGCCCCGGGCTGTCGGCGGTCATGAGGGCGCCGAAGGCGACCATCGAGGTGAGAGTCGACGCCGCGACGGCCTTGTACGTCGCGTACTTCTGTCGCGCGCCGTCGTAGTCGTGTGCCCATCGAACATGCACGGCGCCATCGACCGCGAGTCCGACCACGACGGGCACCGCGAGCAGGTTGTAGAGATGCAGGTCAATTCCAAAGAGAGACAGCGTCGCCGCGAAGAAGATCGTGCTCAATGCGGTCGCGAGGAACACGTCGCGCGTGACCGAGAAGGATCGGCTCGCGATCGCGGTGGCGAGGATCAGGCCCAGGAACACCAGGGCGAGAATCCACGGCGAGTCGGCGATCAGCGCGGGTGTCACCTCGCCGAGGAGGGCAGCGGGGGATGCGAACGTGACGTCTGGATGCGCCTCGCGCAGTTGGTCGAGCCAGGAGGAGAGGTGTTCCATCGCCTCTGCGTTCGACCCCCGTAGCGGGACGTAGATGATGCCACTCTTGCCGACCGAACCGTCCTTCAACACGAGCGTTGCGGCGAGCCATTCCGGGATGTGCTCGGGTTGCGGTGGCCCATCGACGTCGACCCAAGGCTCGAGCTCGTCCAGCTCTTCGAGGAGCTTGGTGTCTTCGCGTTCGGTGGCTTTTTCCCTCGCGCGCTCGAGCGTCGCCTTGAGGTTCGTGAGGAGTTCCGTCTTTTCATCGGAGTCGTCCGGGAAGATCACCTGTGCCGAGACCACGACCGGTTCGACGCCGAGGGCTTCCATGCCGCCCTTGGTCATCAGCTCGTCTTCGATCGCTGCGCTGACCGCCTCGCTCGACGTGCCGATGTAGAGCGCGTTGATGTTCCCGCGGGCTCGCATCAACGAGCCGTCGATGGTCTGGCCGATGCCCTTGGGCTGAAGCTTGCTCAAGTTGGACTCGAACCCGACCTGGGCGGCGAAAGGAATGGCGAGGAGCCCCGCTACCAGCACGATCGACGCAGCGCGGCGATCACTTCGATCTTTGGCTGCCGGTCGCCGACGAGGCCTGCTGCTCCCGGGGACGAGGCGCACCACGCTCGGGAAGATGGCGAGCGTCCAAAGGAGCGTGACGATGATGCCGAGCGATGCGATCCATCCCATCTGGGAGAATCCTTGAAAATCGGTCATCGAGAGAGCGGCGAAGCCGCACGCGGTCGTTAGGCCCGCAACCACCAGCGAGACCCACAGCTCTTGCACACTTGCCTTGCCCGCTCCGGCTGGGCTCAATCCCTCCGCCCGCGCCGATTGGTAGTGCGTCAAGAGGTGGATGCCGAAGTCGATCGCCATGCCCGCGAGGATGGCGAGCGCGGCCGCGCTGATGATGTTGAGCTTGGGCTCGATGAGAACGACGAGCCCGACTGCCACGGCGAGGCCGCTCAATAGGGGGATCATGAGTTGGACGACCGCCGTGAGATCCCGAAAGAACACCAGCACGACGAGCAGCGAACCCAGCGCGGCGAGGATCGATACCAACCGAAGGTCGTTCAGTATGATGCCGTGCTCGAGAGGGGCTACGCGGTACCGACCGGTGACCTCGAAGACCGTGCCTTCGGGCTGCGACTCGGCCAACTGCGCCATCACGGCTTCCGCGCGCTCCTTGATCATCCGGGCGTAGTTGAGGTCTCCGGGTGAGCCGCTCAGCATGACCTGGACCGCACACACTGTACCGTCGTCGCTGCACAGCGCTTGCGGCCCTTCTTGGGCTTCGCCACTGCTGCTGCCCGCCTGCTTGGCGGACTCACCGGTGAGCTGACGGAGCACGGTTCCTGCGGGCGAGCGGTCGACTGCTTCTCGTACCGCGTCGCTGTCGGGAAGCTCCGGCGGGTCCGCGATGGTCACGCATAGCGGAGAGGCCTTGCAGACCTCCCAATCGAGCGCCTCTTCGGCGAGCTCGTTCCATTCGTAGAGGGTGTCGGCGTCGACGTAGTAGAGCGCGCGTTCGCTGAGCGCGTCCAAGCCGTAGCCGGTCATGACCCACACGGTCTCGGGCCATTGCGCGAAGATCTGTGCGAGCTGCGCGGCGAGGGCTTTGCTGCGACCTGGTTCGTCGGAGGCGATGAGGACCGTCAGTGGTTCCTCTAGCCCGAGCTGGTCGCGCGTCTCTTGGATCGAGAGCACAGACACCGAGTCGTCCGGCAGGAGCGCCTCGACCCCCGTGTCGAGAGCTAGGCCTCTCGCGATCCAAACCCCAAGTGACGCGAAACCAAGCGCAACGACGAGTATCAGGACTGATCGCGCCACTGGTCGGAACTATAAGCCCCGCCGCCCAGAACACAACTCCGGTCGCCGCCGACGCCAGCGTTGAGGTTTATTGAGGACCAAACGCCCTCGTGGCGATATCCTTCGCGCGCCATGAAAATCGTCGACGTAGCTGAGTTCTACGCGGAGCTCGGCGGGGGCGTCCGCACCTACATCAATCAGAAGCTCGAGGCCGGTGCGCGCGCAGGCCACGAAGTCGTCGTCATCGCGCCAGGTCCCGAAGATGGCGAGGAGGAACGATTGGGCGGTCGCATCTGCTGGGTCAAGGGTCCGCCCATGCCCTTCGACCCTCGCTACTACGTCCTTTGGCGCGAACGGGCTGTGCACCGCATTCTCGACCGAGAGGCGCCGGATGTGGTGGAGGGTTCCTCGCCTTGGTCGGGCGGCTGGTTCGTCGCGCGCTGGCCCGGCCGTGCGGTGAAGACCTTCATCTTTCATCAGGACCCAGTGGCGGTGTATCCGCAGACCTTTCTCGGGCATCGCCTCGGCATCGACCGGGTCGACCGGATGTTCGGGTGGTACTGGGCCTATCTTCGGAGCTTGAGCGCACACTTCGACGCCACGGTGGTGAGCGGTGAGTGGCTTGCAGAGAAGCTCGAGCGGTTTGGTGTGCGTCGCGCGGAGGCGGTGCCCTTCGGAATCGACAAGGCACAGTTCTCTGCGTCGCGAAGGGATGCCGCGGTACGCAAGCAGATGCTCGAGCGCTGCGGGCTCGGTGAGGAAGCCTCGCTGC
>JAUXFZ010000479.1 GCA_030622585.1 Myxococcales bacterium | reverse complement strand
CGCTCCGGCAACACGCAGACCCCGGGGGAGACCTGGAGCGCCTGGTCCAAGAATCTCAAGCAGCCCGGCGCGGTCGCGAGCCCGCCCGGGCGCTTCATTCAAGTGCGCGCCAAGCTCCCAAAGGGCGACTCCGCCGTGCTTCGCGCGGTCGAGCTATTTTATCTTCCGCAGAACCAACGCGCGCGTGTTTCGGACGTACAAGGCAAACGGCCCCCGCCCAAGCGCGGGGAACCGGCTCGCCAACCTTTGCCACCCACCACCCTGCTCAATCTCAGTTGGAAGGTCACCAAGCCCGACCCAGACACGCTGCGTTACCGCATCGACTATCGTAAAGAAGGACAGATTACGTGGCGTGAGGTGTTCGGCGAGGACACGAATCTCACCGATGCAAAATACACTTGGAACACCGGCAGCATTCCAGACGGGCACTACGTCGTGCGCGTTGAAGCGTCCGACGAGCTATCGAACCCGGAGAGGCTCACGCTCCGCTCGAGTGCAGTCTCGGAGCCGATCCGAGTCGACAACCACCCACCCCGAATCGAACACCTCAAGGTGCGTAGGGGGCGAGTGCAGGGGCGTGTCGTGGACGACATGGGTCCGATCGCTCGCATTCAAATGTCGATCGACGCCACCCCATGGCGCGATGTGTTCCCCTCCGACTCGCTGCTCGACAGCCGGAGCGAAGGCTTCGATCTGCCCCTCGGAGATCTGCCGCGCGGTGCGCACATCGTGGCCGTCCGCGCGTTCGATGCCTCCGGCAATCAGGCGAACCGAGAAATCACTGTAAAAACAGGCAGATAGAGGCAGCGTCGGGAACCGACTCGAACCCCGTAGCATGTGGTCGCTAACGCCGGACGCTGGCGCCTGATAGGGTGTTCCCCTACCTTGTTTCACTTGATTGGATTCCGGGGGAAGTCGTGGTAAACACGCGCACTCAAAGGGGCGACGTGGAACCGGAATATCCCGGACCTAAGGAGAAGAACGTATGAACATCAGCAAACTAGCTTTAATCGCACTGCTCGGCAGTGCACTCATGGCCTTCGGCTGCGGCGACAGTACCGGTGACGGAGGCTCAGGCGGCACCGGTGGCGCAGCTGCGGCGTGCGTCGAATCATCCTCCGTGTGTATGAACGGCGACATCGAGCCGATCGAAGAGACCTGCATGCTGCCAGCAGCTCCCACCGATAACAACTGCGTTGGCGACGAGAGCCTCGAGAATCCCGCGAGCTGCACCGCGACCCTCGAGACAGTCAGCGTCACGCTCACGCAACTTCAGATCAACGGCGACTGCAACAGTGGCTACGACCTCGACAGCTGCAGCGGCAATAGCTGCCTCCTTGGTGGCCTCGCTCCTGGCGAAGGCCTCGAAGGCATCGACAACGCACTGGCTGGCTTGGCCCCTGTCCTCGCAGGCGTTGGTGGCAACCTCGGTGGCGTCGACCAGGCGTTCCACGACGGCCTGTGCACCGGCGACATCACCATCAGCTTCGTCATTGACGTCAATCCGGGGGAGAACTGCGCCACCGTCGTGGTCGACGACGGCGAAACAACGGGCGACCCGATCGTCATGAACCTCAGCGACACGGGCTGCCTCAGCGGCACGATCGGAACCATCCCGCTCAACGTGGCCGGCGTCCCCGGCTCGATGGGTAACGCGGTGCTCCGCGCGACCGTGACCTCGGCCGGCCTATCGACCGGCGCTCTCGGCGCGACCGTGGACGAGGCGACAGCAGGCGCCATCGCCGATCAGCTGATCGACGGCGGTAGCGCGGTCGTGGCTCAGGTTCTCGACATCAACGACGACCTGTCGGGCGACGTGGCAAACGGCTGCAACGCCCTGTCCATGACCTTGAGCGTGGCCGGCCCTGCAGAAGAGGCCCCCCAGTAGTCCGATAAACGGATAAAACGAGAAAGGCCGGCACCTCAGGGTGTCGGCCTTTTCTTTTGCCTGAAGCTCGGGTCGGGCGCCCCGGGAGCTCAGGATCTGCTGAAGCGGCCGACCTTGAGCCGGTGCATCACGGCGAGCTTCTGGCGCTCTTTGTACGCCTGATGGCTCGCGTCGCCCGCCTCGTTGCTCTCGTCGGTCGCGCGGTCGAGCACCTGGAACTCGGTCTGCACGAAGATGGTGTGGCCGAGCGCGGCCGCAGCGGGCGGTGCCGCCGCTAGCACTTCGTCGGGGACACGGACCGGCACGTCGGCGACGAAGTGTACGATGCGATAGCTCGGCGCCGTAAAGCGGTTGTCGATCGACGAAAGCCCATCCTCGAGATCGAGCGGGAGCTGCAAGTGCGGGACCAGCTTCGTGAGAGCCGGCTCGGAGCGACAGTACTCGTGGAACCGAGCCAGCGTGTTCGTGGACTGACCCGGGATGACGAAGTTGAAGGGCACGATGCTGCGCTGGACGTAGTTCAGGACGGGAAAAATGTCGCGCGAGCTGCGGGTCACGATGCGAAACCGCACTTTGTCGTAGATCTGCGAGGCGCTGACGTCGGGCTTCGAAAGGAGCTTGGTGTAGAGCGAATCCCTGTTCTTTCGACCACCGATGAACTCGAGGATCGGGAAGTCGTTGGCCAAGGCGGCCGCCATGACGCGGTAGACCTTTTGCTCGACCCATTGGCACACTTCCTCGTCTGCGGTCGGCAACACGAACAGGAGCTCGCGTGCTTCGAGGTGGTGGATGATGTGCATCACCTTCAAGATCGCGCAGGCGCAGATCTGCCGATGGCCCTTCGACGATGCAAGCATCAATAGCCCGATCAAATCCTTCTTCGCTACCGGCTTTGGGACGGGGAAATCGAAGTGACGGCGCAGGTAGTCGATCGCGGCTTCCTTGACCTGTGTCACGCGCGCCACGTCTCCCTCATCCTCCGGGTCGATCTCCTGGGCCCGCACGAACGCCTCGGCCTCGCTTTCGTCAGCGAAGTTGAACCGGTGCCAATCGACCACCGATCCTCCGCGCAGCAGAACACGAATGCCCTCGAGGTCGGACAAGGTGAAATCGTCGAGACTACGGAGCCCCGGCACAGACACGGCTAGGGAGACCGTTCTAGCAGGAT
>JAUXFZ010000474.1 GCA_030622585.1 Myxococcales bacterium | reverse complement strand
GTTCCACAGCAACGCGGTCCCCGCGGCTGCTTTGGCGATGGAAGCTTACGCACAGGGCGGCGACGACAAGTTCTGGGAGGTGCACGACGTGCTCTTTGCGAACCAGAAGGCGCTCACCCGTCCGCAGCTCGAGGAGTACGCACAGAAAGCCGGGCTCAAGATGGACGGCGTAAAGAAGGCGCTCGACGAGGGAACGCACACGAAGTCGATCACCGCGGACCAAACGTTGGCCGCTTCGCTCGGCGCGAACGGCACCCCGTACTTCTTCGTGAACGGTCGCCAGCTCCGTGGCGCGGTGCCCTTCGCCTCGTTCAAGACCATCATCGACCAGGAGATCGCTACCGCCGAGGCGGTCATGAAGCAAGGGGTGAAGCCGGCGCAGATGTACGCCACGGTCACCAAGGACGGTCTGACCAAAGCTGCGGCCGCCAAGCCGCAGGCAGCAAAGCCAGGCCAGCCTGATCCCAAGGCGGTCTACAAGGTTCCGCTCAAGGGCGACGAGCCGCAAAATGGCCCGGACGACGCGCTCGTCACCATCGTCGAGATCAGCGATTTCGAGTGCCCGTTCTGCGGCCGCGTGGAACCGACCATCAAGCAAGTCGTCGACAAGTACGGCAAAGACGTGCGGGTCGTTTGGTTGAACAACCCCCTCCCCTTCCACAAGAACGCCAAGCCTGCGGCGAGCGCAGCACTCGAAGCTCACGCGCAGAAGGGCAACAAGGGCTTCTGGGCGATGCACGAGAAGTTGTTCGCCAATCAGAAGGCTCTGACGACCGACAATCTCGAGAAGTGGGCGAAGGAGATTGGCCTGAACATGGCCAAGTTCAAGAAGGCGCTCGCCGACGACAAGTACGGCAAGACGATCCAAGCACAGCAGACGCTGGCCAGCAGCTTGGGGGCCCGCGGTACCCCGGCGTTCTTCATCAACGGCCGCAACCTGCGAGGGGCGCAGCCTCTGCCCGCCTTCACCGCCCTCATCGACGAGGAACTCGCCAAAGCCAAGGCGCTCGTCGCGAAGGGCACTCCGCGAGCCAAAGTCTACGCGGCTACTATCGCCAATGGCGCGACCGGCCCGAAGACCGCACCAGCGGCCGCCAAGCCGGACGCCAACAAGGTCTACAACATCCCGCTTCCCAAGAACGCTCCCAGCAAGGGCGCCAAGAACGCCAAGGTCGTGATCCAGGAGTTCAGCGACTTCCAGTGCCCCTTCTGCGGCCGGGTCAATCCGACCATCGCGCAGGTCCTCAAAGAGTACGGCGACAAGGTGAAGATCGTCTGGCGCGACTACCCACTGCCGTTCCACAAGGATGCGCAGCCGGCCGCGCAGGCCGCTCGTGAGGTGTTTGTGCAGAAGGGCGACAAAGCGTTCTGGGCCTACCACGACCTCCTTTTCCAGAACCAGAAGGCGCTTTCCCGACCGAATCTCGAGAAATTCGCTGAGCAAATTGGTGGAATCAACATGAAGGCCTTCAAGGCAGCGCTCGATTCCGGCAAGCACAAGGCGGCGGTCGATGCCGACATCGCGGCGATCGCCAAGGCCGGGGCACGAATCGGCACGCCGTCGTTCTTCATCAACGGCAAGCTGCTTCAAGGGGCTCAGCCCTTCCCGGCATTCAAGGCCGCGATCGACGCAGCGCTCAAGTAGTCGAGCCTAGACAATCAGGAAGGGGCAGGTCCGAGCATCGGATCTGCCCCTGTCCTTTTGACACGGTGGGATCGACACACTACATTCCGCCCCGTTCTGAAAACTAAAGTATTTTCAAGGTGTTGACGCATGGTCCGAGCGAAAGCTGCTGCCGCTAAACGACCCCCCAAAAAGGCTACCGTTGAACAGCTCTACTTCAGGAGCGACAGCGCGTACCTTTGCCTGCTGTTGAACCGCCGCACGCGTTCGATTCGCGTCATCGACTTCCGGGCGGGCGCACTCCCGGCGAAGCGGCTCTACATCCAGTCGGTCGCGACCCAAGAGAACGTCGAGAAGGTGATCACCCTCGTCGAGAAGGACGAGGTGTCTTTGTGGACGCGCGTCGGCTTCGTTCGTGAAGGGACCATCCCGGGCTTCTACAAACGCAGTGACGGGCATCTGTGTGGATGCGTGATCGGTGACAAGACCGCCTCGGTCGAAGTCAGCGACGCGTCGGCCAAGCTCACCGAGCGAACGATCAACGCAGCCAAGAAGGCCGCCGCGGACATCCCCGAGAAGATCAAGGGCGCCTCGGTTCGCACTGCGACCGAGAAAGACGCCCTCTCCGCGCGCGATGCAGCATGGAAAAAGAATGCCGCATTCGGCTCGTTCGACATGTTCGGGCGGGACGCGCAGCGCATCTACTACGACACCAGCGTTCGTCGCAGCAAGACCAACTACATCTCGGCCGAGTTCCAGGACTGTTTTGGGCACGCCCTCGTCGAGGTGCTCCGCCTCCCGAAGTCCGAAAATGAGACTCTGGCCGTGGCTGCCGCCCTTCGGGTTCTCGCCGAAAACCTTCAAGAGCGAGGGATCGTCGCCACGTTCGCGTTCGCACCCAACGACAACGTCGAGGTCGGCACCGCATTCGTCGCGGCTGGCTACCGCAAGACCGGGCTCCTCGCACAGGGGATTCTCGACGGCAACGGGGGCCGAACGGACGCGATCCTGTGGACCCACAAGTACGTCAGTCCGACCGACGAACAGTACGACTGAGGCTCGCCCCAATGCCAACCTACGAGTACAGATGCGACCACTGCGATCACGAGTTTGAGCGCGAGCAGCGCATCACCGAAAAGCCCCTCAAGAAGTGCCCAAGCTGCGGCAAGGACGAGGCCCGCCGCATGATCACGGGTGGCAGCTTCATTCTGAAGGGCGGCGGCTGGGAGTCCGACCTGTACTCCGGGGCGTCGAACCGGCCGAAGAGCGCCCCGAAGAGCGAAAGCAAAAGTGGCGACTCGGGCTCGTCGTCATCGACGTCGTCGAGCGATAGCTCTTCGAAGGCTGACTCGAGCAGCAGTAAGTCTTCCAAGCCCGACTCGAAGAGCAAGTCGGACGCCTGAGCAACGGTTCGGCGGCGTGGCGCTACTTACGATCGTACTTCTTGTAGACGTCCCGGCGGTTGCCAGCGTCGAGAACATGAAT
>JAUXFZ010000475.1 GCA_030622585.1 Myxococcales bacterium | reverse complement strand
GGCTTGAGCACGTTCTGCGCAGCGGGATGCTACCAGTCGATCGCGCTGGACATGTTGCCTGATGCGGGCGCTGACGCTGGCACTGACTCTGGCACTGACTCTGGCACTGACTCTGGCACTGTCCCTGCCACTGTCCCTGCCACTGTCCCTGGCACTGTCCCTGCCTCCGCCACCGTCCCAGGCGGCTCGGTCGCGGCCATCTGCGCCTCGGCCGTACTCGTCGGGTCGAACGCCTGCGCGCCTACGACGGTGTCGGCCTCGCCAAGATCCTCCTCGGGGACTTCGGTGACCTCCGTCGGCGAGAACTCCCACGTAGAAGCGTCGGTGTGCGCGAGCTTCGCCATCTCGGCAGTGGGAGCCGCGGTCAGGGGCGTTGGAGTCGCGGTCGGTGACGGCACGAGCGGCGTGTGAATCGGTGCGGGGGTTTCCTCCGCCGCCGACTCTGTAGCGGTCTGCTCGCTCGGTCCGGACGGCTCAGCGTCCTCTTCAGCGAGCGGCTCCTCGACCTGGTGCATGATGGTCGGCAGATCACGCGGCTCGTCGACGTCGGCGATCGCGGTGGCCTTGCCAAACAAGTCGACGATGACCGTGCCGTGCTCGACGCGATCGACGCGCCCGGCGATTTCCTCGCCCACAGAGAACGCATGCTTGCGCGTCACGCCATCGGAGAACAGATGCAGAAACGGCGCATGGTGGTGCGAGGACTTCGCGTCGGCCGGTGCCGCGCTCGCTCCCTCCGTCGCGCCCTTCTTCTTGCGACGCCGACGCCGCTTCTTCTTGCCGGATTCCTCCGCTGCTCCCTCTCCCGCGCAGCTCTCCTCGCTAGCGTCGGGGGCAACGTCACCTGTCACCGTATCCGCCTGCGCTTCCGCAGCAGCGACCTCGCCAGCCACGGTGTCGGCCTCGTCGGGTGCTGAAGACGACGCGGGTGCCGGCGCGGGCTCCGAAACGGATCCGTTCGCCGTCCCAATCACGGGCTCGGTGGCGGATTGCGCTTCGGTCGCAGGCTCTGGCGCGGTCTCGTTCGGGGTCTCGGCTTGAATCGCAACAGGGGGTTGCGATTCCACATGCGCTCCCTCGCTCGTTGAGGTCTCGCTTGTTTTGGAATCGGTGTCAGTCATGCGCAATCCTCGCGCGCGAAAGACGCTCAACGCAAAAGCGGAACGTCCGGGTTTAAAGGGTCTCGTAGATTAGGCAGTGAGGGTTCGAACGTCAAGCGACCGTGTTGTTGCCGCGGGGTCCGGGGGCTCCTAGGCTGCTCCCCGGGGTATGTCTGAGGGAGGTCGCGAACGTCGAGAATCTGGCCGGGCTGCGCTCGAATTGCCAGTCGAATACGACCGCCTGAATGCCCTTCTCTCGGATTACACACACAACCTGAGTCGAGGTGGGACCTTCATTCGGACAGATCGGCCCCGCGGCGTGGGAACTATGCTGTCCTTCACGATTCGAGCCCCTGAACTCGGCGAGCCGATCGTGCTTCGCGGAGTGGTCCGCTGGGTCGTCGACGCCGAGCAAGCCCGGGCGGGTCGCACCCCTGGGATGGGCGTCGCATTCGTGTATGACTCGCCCGAGCATCGAGAAGCGCTCGAGGATCGCCTCGACCGGCTAATGGTCCAATCACTCGGAGCCGCCGCATTCGAGCGGCTGATGGGCAAGCCTGCTCCCCCCGGCGCCGCGGACGACGGGCCGGCGTGAGAGCCGCGGTCCGCATCCTGCGTGGTGACCTGACCAAGGACACGTCGGACGCCATCGTCAACGCGGCCAACCAGAAGATGCTCGGCGGTGGGGGCGTCGATGGCGCTATTCACCGCGCCGCCGGCCCCTCACTCCTCGAGGCGTGCCGCGCCGTCCCCGAAGTCCGCCCCGGCGTGCGCTGCCCCACCGGCGAGGCGCGTATCACCCCCGGCTTCGAGCTCCGGGCGCGCTACGTCATTCACACCGTCGGTCCCGTCTACAGCGGAAGTGACCGCGACCCCGAACGCCTCGCCGCTGCATTTCGCTCATCGATCGAGCTCGCCATTCGTCATGGGCTTCGTTCGATCGCCTTCCCCGCTATTTCTTGCGGCGTCTACGCGTATCCGATGCGGGACGCCGCTGCGATCTCGGCGATGGTCGTCCGGGAGCATGCATGGGACCTCGACGAGATCCGCTTCGTGCTCTTTTCCGAAGACGCGTTGGCGGCGTGGACGCAGGCCTTCGCCTGACACTCAGAAGTCGACGACCGACAGCTTCTGCCGCTCTTTGTCCTCCGGACGGTCCCAGGTGTTCTCGAGCTTGAGCACGCCCCGCGGACACATATGCGCGCACATCCCGCACCCGACACACGACGCCCGTGTGAAGCTCTCGTCGGCCTGGGCGTACGAACGAACATCGATCCCCATCTCGCAGTACGTGCTGCAGTTGCCGCAGGAAATACACATGCCCGGCTTCACCTTGATGCGATAGCGCCCGATCTTCTGCACCCAACCGAGAATCGCGGCCATCGGACAGAAATTGCGACACCACACGCGGGGCCCGAATACCGGATAAAGGCCGGTGCCGATCACTCCCGCCAGGATCGCGCCGACCGCGAATCCGTAGAAGCTCTTGATCGACCAATCTTGCCAGTGGTCGCCGGCAACGATGCGGTGGAACGTCGGATGCTCGGCGCCGATCAACCAATCGAGGCCGATGAGAAAGGTCGTCGCGATCGCGATGAACAACACCAGATGGATACTCACCTGCTCGAAGCGCCACGATTTGGTCGATTTGCTGGTCAGGTGTCTCCATGGGTCGCCAAACGTGTTGGCCAGGCCGCCACAACCGCAGACCCACGAGCAATACCAGCGTTTCCCGTAAAGCACGGCAAGCACCGGCGCGGCCAGAAGCGACCCCACGACGGTGTACAGCGCGAAGTACAGCGGAAGATCCGCGAGCGTTTGCGGATAGAGGTAGTCGTACTTGAGCGGCCAGAAGTACGAGAAGTAGAGCTCGTGACCACCGAAGAGCGGCATGATGAACGGCAACGTGAACCCGAGAGCGACTTGAATGGCGACGTTGACCGTGATGCGAAATCGGTTGTAGCGGCTGTTCCCGTGGCGCCGCAGGTAATAGACGCCGCCCGTG
>JAUXFZ010000427.1 GCA_030622585.1 Myxococcales bacterium | reverse complement strand
CCTCGGGACGACGTTTGAGAACCACTTTCTTGGTGCGAATACTCATGGTCGCCTTGCGGGCAACGCGACCACCGCTTTGTGGGACATCAACAACACGATAGTGGGATACTGGGCACGCGCCAAGCGCATCCCACAAGTGCTTTGTTGTACTGTAACCAGTGCGTGGAGGGGCCCACGACAGATCTTCCCAGCCAGCGTAGGTTGGCTCTCGCAAACCCAGCCACCAGCGAGGAGCCAACACCATGGGAAGAGCAGCACGACCGTCATCCAATCCATCGAGTCGCCGAAGCCCAAACGGCGGCGTAAATGCCGCCCCCAGCATCAAGCAGCTGGAACGGCGATTCGCGAAGTTCCGCCGCGACCATCCGTCGCAGACACGGGTCCCCGGCAGCCTTCGTGCCGCCGTGTTGGCCGCCGTACGACAGGGGATGACACCAGCTCAGCTACGGCGCTTCTGCGGATTATCCCCGAACCAACTCGAATACTGGCAGAAGAACGAGATCGAGAGTCAGACGTCCGTCGAGGTGGCAGTGCAGGCGCCACAGATTTTCTCCGTCGTCGAGGAGGAACCGATGCCAACTGCTGAACCAGCAGAGCTGACTCAAGAACAGCAACTCGAGTTGCGTCTCAATGGTTGGTCGATCTGCATTCGCCGAGCGGATCGGTAGAGCTGCCAACATGCTGCCCGTCACGATCCGTCGCGTCTTCATGGCGCAGCACCGAATCGACTTTAGAAAACAGCTGAATGGTTTGCTCGCCGAGGCCTATGGCCTCGGTGCTGATCCGTACGATGGGGATTGCGTGCTGTTCGTGAAGAAGGACCGTACCCAACTGCGTGCATTGGTCGGCGATGCCGTGGGGTTGTACATGGTGAGTCGTCGTTTTGAAGGGGGCCGTCTGCGGACGCTTCTCTCGTTCACCGAGAAGCCCGCAGCAGTATCGATCACGACGGCAGAGCTATCGCTTCTGCTCGAGGGGGCGACCTTCACGGTACACAAGAGGGCCCGCCGATGTCTTGACCGCGGAGTAGCATCTCCGGGTACGCAACAACTCTCTTGACTGCGCGATCCGGATAGGATCTTACGCTCGAGGTGAACCAGGTACTCATCGGCAAGCTCAGCATCGAGCAGCGTAAGGCGACCATCGGGTGGCTCACGGCCAGCCTCCCATCAGCGCCCGCCGATGTTCGCGCTGGTTTGGAAAAGCTCCTGGCGTACCTGACCGCCGACCGATTGCCCCAGAAAGAATTCAACTTCTATTCCCGTCAGCTCGCCCTGGCCCTCGGATTGATCTCCTCGAGCGAGCGACGCCGTAGCGGCAAGCCGCTCGAGCCGGCCGGGACTGGCCCGCACCAGAAGCCAAAGAACGAGCGCGAGCGTCTCGTGCAGGAGATCGAACAGGGCAACGGACGCACCGAACGCTACGACGAATTAAAGCGAAGACAGCAGGCCAAGACGGAGCGTTTGAGGGAGAAACTCAAAGCCATGCCGGATGACCAAGACAAGTGGGCGGATCTGACCGTCGATACGCCGCTCGACGAGATCGAGCTCACAGATGAGCAAAAGGCGGAGGCGAAAGCCGAGGGCGATGCCATCGCGGAACACTTGGGGATGGGTGACGGCATCGATCCGACCTTGCAGGCTCCACGAGAGGCTCTCATGAACGGCAGCGTGGTCTCTACTGCCGAGAAGTCGGTGTACCTGGAGGCCGAGCTGCCCGAAGGTATCGGCGAGGAGAACGTGGTCAAGACGCTGACGCAGACTCGTGAGCGGTATGACTTCTCGGTGTCGGTGACGCGGTTGGAACTGGAGGTCGAAAAGAAGGTCGTCGTGACTGAGGACGGTAGGCGACAGGTGTTCTCGGCCTCGACCTCCGACTTCGGTCCGCCGCGATTCTCCGTGACCTGGCAAGCACTGGCGACGCTGGCGGTGATGGTGGGACAGTTTGCGATGCCGCTCAATCGTCTGGCGACCATGCTTTCGACGTCGCTCAAGCGGTTCACTGCGGGCGGTCTGAGCCGGATGGCTCACTACGTGGCCACGCGGTTCCTTCCGATCTATCTTGAGCTTTCCGATCAACTGGCCGACAGCGCAATCTTGGCAGGAGACGACACATCGTGCCGAGTGGTCGAGGTCTCGTCGCATTTCTCGAAACAACCCAAGAAGGGTGAGAAGACACGGCCACCCTGGGCATCCTTTCGAACAGCAAAGGTCGCCGAGGAGACCCACGCTTTTGTCTCGAAGATGAGAGAGGAACTCCTCGCACGTCGAAAGGAGGGCGACCGCGAGGCCAAGGGGTTGCCGCTCGGGGAGCCGTCCCTCAGCCTTCTCGTCGGTCGGGAGCTTACCTTCGAGTCTCCGCGGCGCGATGGGAAAGGAGCCAAGCAATCGCTGAACACGACGGTACTGACCGGCCGGAGTTCCGACGACGAACCTCAGAGCATGATCGTCTTCTATCGTAGCCATTTAGGGAGCCTCGGTAACCTGCTCGAGATGCTCCTACGAAAGCGGAAGGCCAGCGCCCGCGAGCTGACCGTGCAGGCTGATCTGAGCACGACGAACCTCGTGGCCGACCCGAGGCTCACCTCGCGTTTCGACATCACCCTGGCTGGATGCACAGCGCACGCGCGGCGGCCGTTCGCGCAATACGAAGATCAAGACCCGATCACGGCCCCCTACATGCTGGTCCTGTTCAAGGGGCTGGCCATGCACGAGGACATCTTGGACCGATGTGGGCGAAACCGCGAGAACGTTCTCGCGGTGCGCGGGTCGGAGAGTCGTGGGCTGTGGGAAGAGATCAAGGCGTTAGCGCAGACGCTCGCGAAGGCGTGGACGAAGGCGACTCCTCTGGGGTTGGGTGCGCGGTACATTTTGAAACACTTCGACAAGCTCACGGCCTATCTCCGAGATCCTCGTCTGGAAGCGACTAACAATCTGAGGGAGCGGCTTCTACGTACCGAGAAGCTGATCGAAAAGAGTTCCCTTTTCCGCCGTACGATTGAAGGCCGGGCCGTCCTGGACATCCTACGCACGATTCTACAGACGGCCGTTGCCGCTGGCGTGCCCGCCCAGGAGTACTTGATCGATGTGATGCGAGCCGACCCGAAAGAGGTTGCCGAGCATCCCGAGCGTTTCACGCCACGGGCTTGGGGCGCGCGTCATGCCGTGGCGGACCCACAGTCGAACGATGATCCCGTAGCGGCTCCCAGATCGAGGGCCGCTGCTCCGGCCTAGCGTCCCTTTCATTGGACCGGGTCGCCGAACTCGGCGGCGTTCGCCACGATCGCGCAATCACCGCCACTCACCGATACGCCGCCGAGTTCGGCGGCCTCACCCATGCCGAGCGAGGAGCTACCCGGACGTCGGGGGCCCCTCCATGCACTGGTTACGTTGAATTGTTTCAGCTCGCGCTCGACTACTTTGCCCAGGCCGCCGGCGCTGGCGCCAACAACCGCGTCCTGCTCATCATCGACCAAGCCGGCTGGCACATGAGCAAGAAGCTCGACGTTCCTG
>JAUXFZ010000016.1 GCA_030622585.1 Myxococcales bacterium | reverse complement strand
TCACTCGTCCTCCCCTGTCTCGAAGATCGGGTTGTGATCGTGATCGCCCGCCTCGTGTGGACGTTCGATCATGTCGTCGAGGTCGGCTCCGGCCGGAACCATTGGATACACGGAGTCCTCTTGCTCGACGCGGAAATCGATGACTACGGTGCCCTCGGTGGCCTCCGCAGTTCGAACCGCTGCTTCGACCTCCGAGCGCTGCTTCACGCGAATGCCCGTCAACGCATGTGCGTCGGCGATCTTCACGAAATCCGGGCTGAGCATCGGCGTCGCGACGTAGCGGCCGCCATAGAAGAACTCCTGCCACTGACGCACCATGCCGAGGAAGCCATTGTTGATGATGGCGACGTTGACTTTGATGCCTTCCTGCGCGCACGTGGAGAGCTCGGCCTGCGTCATCTGGAAGCCGCCATCCCCGCAGATGACCCACACGGAGTCGTCGGGCTTGGCGAACTTGGCGCCGATCGCAGCCGGCAAAGCAAAGCCCATCGTGCCCAGGCCGCCCGAAGTGATCAGCTTCCGGGGGTAGTCGTGCTTGTAGTATTGCGCCTCCCACATCTGGTGCTGACCGACGTCGGTGACGACCAGCGCCTTGCCTTCGGTGAAGCGATACAGGTCGTGGATGACATGGGCGGCATAGAGCTTGCCCATGTCGGGCAGGTTTTTGATGTCCCTGACGGACGATCCGCCTTGGATCTCCTCGATGTCGGCCAACCACTCCGAGCGGCCGCACTCGTCGACCTGCGGTAGCAGTTCCTTCAAGACCTCCCGCGCGTCCCCCACGATCGGCACGTCGACGTGGACAAGCTTGTTGATCTCCGCCGGATCGAGCTCGATGTGGATCTTCTTCGCGTTCTGGGCGTAGGTCTTGAGATTCCCCGTCACTCGGTCGTCGAACCGCATGCCGACGGCGATGATCAAATCAGCCTCTTGAATCGCCTTGTTGACCCAAGTCTCTCCGTGCATGCCCATCATGCCGAGGTTGCGGGGGTGAGTGGCCGGGAACCCGCCGAGGCCGAGCAGGGTGCAGGCCACTGGAATGTTTGTCTTTTCGACGAACTCGATCAGAGTTTGCGTTGCCTGCGCTTTCACGACGCCGTGCCCAGAAAAGAGGATCGGACGCTTGGCGTTCTTGATCAGCTCAACCGCACCCTCGAGTTGTTCGGCGAGCGGCGCGTAGTCGGGCCGGTAGCCGGGAAGCACGATTTCATCGTCGTTCCACTCGAACACGCAGCTCTGCTGTTGCGCATCCTTGGTGATGTCCACGACGACCGGGCCTGGTCGGCCCGAGCGGGCGATGTAGAACGCCTCGCGGATGGTTGGCGCGATTTGCTCTGGTTTCGTCACCAGGTAGTTGTGCTTGGTGACCGGAATGGTGCAGCCCGTGATGTCGGTCTCCTGGAACGCATCGGTGCCGATGAGCTGCGAGGGGACCTGTCCGGTGACGCAAACCATCGGGATGGAGTCGAGCATGGCGGTCGCGATGCCCGTCACGAGGTTGGTCGCGCCCGGGCCCGAAGTCGCAATACAAACGCCGACTTGCCCCGACGCGCGAGCGTAGCCGTCGGCCATGTGGGAGGCGCCTTGCTCGTGGCGCGTGAGCACGTGGTGGATGGGGTATTCGATCATCGCGTCGTAGGCAGGCATGATCGCGCCGCCCGGATAGCCGAAGCAGACCTCGACCCCCTCGCGTGCGAGCGCTTCCCAGATGATTTGGGCTCCGGAAAGCGATTCGCCGAGGCGATTCTCGAGCTTGGGATGGGCGGGTGTCACGAGGTTCTCCTTACTTCCTGGCTGGCTCCAACTAGTGGATTCCAGGCCGCATTCAAGCACCGCGTATCCAACAAAAAAGGCGCCGAGTCGACCTTCGACAGGGCGCCCTTCTCGGGGGCAAAATCCGGCATCCCGAACGTCTGCCGGCTCGCTGAAGTTTTATGCTGTGAATGTCTTTTCATGGGCTTCGGTCAAACTAAAAAAGGCCCCCGCATGCTCGATGCGGAGGCCAGAAACTGAGTGGGTTGGGTGTGAGTGGTTCTGGTCCCCGCCTATGCCTGCGTAACTAGCAGGAGGCTAATAATGAGGCCGACTACAACTACAACTCCGCCGATCAGACTCGCACGATGCGCATCCACTGGGGCAGCCATAGTAGTCGGGTACCGAACCATTACTCGGCCATTCTGCTACCAAGCCCTCCCAGCGTCAAGCGGGACCCGGTGTCGATCCGATCCTAGCGTCAGAAGAGCTCTAGTTTCACATAGTTGCGCGCCCGGCGGCGTGCAGGGCGATTCTGAGATCGATCGTGATCGCGTTGTTCATAGCGACCTCAGGAAGGCGAGCAGGGCCTCTCGGTCGTCCGCACCCAGCTTGGCGAGCTCGTCCCGGGCCGTGGCCGCTTCGCCCGCGTGCATTGCGATCGCATCTTCGATCGTGCTCGCGCGGCCGTCGTGCAAGTAGGGCGCGGTTCGCCCGAGGCCCCACAGGGGCGGCGTGCGGAAGTCGTGAATCCCCGCGTCTCCTTCCTCGATGCCGAGAGCGCTGGACTCCGCGACATCGTGAAGCAGCAAGTCGGTGTACGCATGAACATCGTCTCCGTCGCTCGTCTGCAGAACCGGAACGTGGCAGCTCCCGCATCCGACCAGGTTGAAGACTTCCTCGCCACTATCTTCGAGCATCGCGTCTACGCGGCTTCTCGGCGGCGGTGCGAGGAGCGCGATGAACCCTGTGATGCCGTCGATGGTAGTCTCGTCGGCTTCGGGGTCCGCCGCTTCGTCATCGTCCTCGGCGCTGCCGAACGACAGGCCCGATTCGCTGGGCACCGTCAATCCCAGCTCGCCGCTGAGGGCGTCCCGTACGAAGTCACGGATCGACGGCACGTTGGCCTTCCAGCCGAATCGACCGAGGCGCCCGTCCTCCAGCACGTGCGCGCGTCCTGCGATGCCGTCGTCGTTGTCGTCGCTCGGATCGGCGAGCGCTTCGATCGCTTCACGCGGCACCCGTTCGAGTAGGCCCAAGCCCAGCGCAGAGGGAGTTTGTCGCGGCTCGAAGAAGTTGGCGTCTGCATCGGCTTCAGGGCGAGTGCCCGTGACGGCGTGACGGGGAAGTGCAGTCCCATCGCCCGGCACGGTGAACGTGAATCCGGTGAAGCTCCCCTGCCGCATTGCATCTACGCCAGACGGCCCCGCGCCGCCGATGACCGGGTCGAAATGACACGATCGGCACGCATCGCCGTTGAAGAGTGGACCGACGCCCTCCGCAAATCGAAAGTCACGATCGAAGAGGATGCGGCCCTGCTCGAACAGGGCCAGCTCCGCGGCATCCAACCCAGTCACGGGCGCCCCATATTCGCCCATCGCCGGAATATCGGCGTTCGGGGGCAGCATGCCTTCAGTCGATTGTGCGTAGCCCCCAAGCGACTCCAAGAACGCGATCAAATCCTCCCGATCACTGGGTGCGAGGGCCACATACGCATCTCGAATCGAGGCCGCCTCCCCACCATGCCATCGGATCGCTTCATCGATCGTGGGTGAGCGCCCGTCGTGCAGGTACGGGCTCGCGGCGGCGATGCCCCACAGTGGCTGCGTGCGGAACTCGTGGCCGGTCGCATCCTGCATGGGGAACCCGTCGGCCAGTTCGTCCCCCATGTCATGGAGCAGCAGATCGGTGTACGCAGGGATGGCTCCGCGCGGGCCACGCAACGAGGACAGATGGCACTTGTCGCACCCGATCTCGTTGAACACCTCCTCCCCGTGCTCGGTCTGTGCCGTCGGCTCATCAGGCCCGGGCGCGGCCAAGAGGAGGGCAAAGCACACCAAGTCGAACAGATCGGACTCCGAGAGCTCTGGGTCAGGCGCCTCGTCGAGGTCTACTGTCGGCTCGTCTGGAATCACCGCCTGAGCCGCCACGATGGCCCCCACGCCACCGTTCCCGCCGAGCGCGATAGACGCCGGCGCGCCTTTCAGCGTCGGCAGCTCCGCTCGTCGTGCCGCGGATAGCGGGTCCGAAGTGATCCCCATGTGATTGAAGATCGGGCCGCGAACGAAAAGCTCCATCCTCGAGGTCTGTGCCTTCCGCCCGAAGCGTCCCACGAACATGCCATCGTAATTCACCCGGCCGCTAATTCCGTCCCGGTCCGCATCGTCCGGGTCGGCGTGGCTTACGATCTCGGTGTCGGGGATCTCGGACAGCAAGCCCGCGCCGAAAAACGGAATTGGATTCCTCGTTGCGCTGATGTTGGTGAGCTGATCGGAAAAAGAGCGCCCCGAGTCGAGCGAGAACTGTCGCTGCACGCCGTTCTTGCCGCGCGGCACGACGGTACCGAAGGCGAGCTCGTCACCGACCAGCAGGAAGTCTCGATAGTGACTCGCGCCTCCACCAAAGGCGGGCTTTTCGTGACAGCCCGCGCAGAACGTGAGGTTGAACTCCGGGCCGAGGCCGTCCTCCGGTGTAAATCGGCGCAGCGCCACGTCTCGACCACGTTCGAACGCCGCGACCTGTTCGGGTGTGGCCGATGGCAGAGGTGAACCGAGCGTTCCGAAGATACCGTCTGCGATCTGCACCGTGGTGTCGGAGGCGCAACCAAGCATCGAAGGCCCCCCCATGCAGAGAACGAGCACCACGGCGGAGGCCTTCTTTTTGAGCACTGAATCAAGCAAGACTAGTGGGCCACATATAGCCCACAGTGCTCGCCTGACAATGTGTGCGCGAAGCGCTCGCGTTAACCGCGGTCGTCGAAGTCGATCGCGACGGTTGGATCGGTGACGTTGGGCGACACGGGCTTCTTCGCGCTCTCGATGTCGCCCCCGAACCTGTTCCACCATGCTTCGGCATTCGCGCGCGTCCATCGCGCAACCTCCAGCTGGTCGAGTGCGTCGGCAAACTCCTGGCACGACGCGGGTCTGTCGGACTGAGACTTCTGCAGGCAGGACAGAATGAGCTTGTCGAGTTCCGCGGGCACGTCCTGGGAGCACACCTCTGCAAGCGGGAGGGGCTCGGTATGCAAGTGGTGCAGGCAGATCTCCATGATCGTCTTCCCTTCGAAGACGTGGCGTCCCGCCAGCAGGTAGTAGCCGACCGCGCCGAGGGCATAGAGATCGGTCCGAGCGTCGATCCCCTGAGGGTCTTGGATCGCCTCGGGGCTCAAGTAATGGGGCGTGCCCTTGATCGACATCGTGTTGGTCTGGTCGAGGTCGTCGACCTTCCCGAGGTTCTTCACGAGGCCGAAGTCCAGCACCTTCGTGACGTCGGGGACGCCCCCCTGGCGCGCTAGCATGATGTTGCTTGGCTTGACGTCCCGGTGAATCAACCCGATGTCGTGCGCTTCGTTGAGCGCAAGTGCCGCGTGCCGGAGGATGCGAACGACCCGCTCGACCGGTTGAGGGCCGCCTGCGTCGACCACCTGCGTAAGTGTCGCTCCGCTGAGCAGTTCCATCGCGTAGTAGAACAGACCGTCCGGCGTCCGCCCGTAGTCATAGATCGTGACGGTATTGGGGTGGGTGAGCTTTGCCGTCAGTTGCACTTCTCGCCGGAAACGCTCCAGAGCATCCCGATCGGCGACCTCCGGCCGGAGGAGCTTGATCGCGGTTGGGCGCTTGAGCATGCCGTGCGTGGCCTCGTACACGACGCCCATCGCTCCTTCGCCGAGCTTCCGCTCCAGATTGTACTGCCCGAGTTTCTGAACGGCGCTGACCTCTTTGCGCAAGCGGTGAATCACGCGAGATGCCAGAGCGGCGAGACCGATGGTGAGCGTCCACCACATCGTCGTGATGATCGCCTGCGAGGCCGCCACGCGACTGTGGGATACGGCCTCGTAGCCGAAGTCGCGCCAAATCTCGAGGTCTACGCCCAGATAGTGCCAATACATGGCTGCCACGAGCGGGATTCCAATGAGGATGCCGAGGATCGTCGTTCGCCGGGCCGAGCTCGGCACGAAGACGCTCCGGGCAAAGATCATCAATGCCAAGATGAATGCGGTGATCGTGTCTGCGCCCACCTCGGGCCGGATGTCGAGCCCCATCCCGATATACCCGACGCTCGCAAGAAACATCCCCGTGTTCTCGACCGCGTGAATTGCATTCACCGACAGGTCGCCGCGCCGGCAAATCAGCCAAACGCCGATCAGGGGCACGATTGCGGCCGCGTGTAGCAGAAACCCGGGGTCGACGAGCATTTCCCCGAGGAACCCAAACAGCACGCCCATGATCACCCGGAAGAGCAGGGCGGTGCCTCCGAGCATTGCGCCGATGATCCCGAACACGGCGACGCGCCGCTGAAGGAATGCGCGGGCCTCGGGATCCGCGAAGTAGTTGCTGCTGCTCATGTCTGCAAGCCCATGATGACTAACTTCGCAGGTTGTAGCCACTGCGGAGCAGCGCGCTCGCCGCTCCGAGGAGGACGAAGAATGATAGGAGAACGACGCCCGCGCTCGTGACGGGAGGCACGTCGGACACCCCAAGGAAGCCGTATCGAAGCCCGTTGATCATGTAGAGGAGTGGGTTGAAGCGGCTTACGGTCTGCCACGGCTCCGGGAGGAGATCGATCGAGTAGAAGACGCCGCCGAGGAAGGCCAGCGGGAGCAAGATGAAGTTCGGGAAGATCGCGAGGTGATCGAACTTCTCGGCCCAAAGCGCCGCGATGATTCCCAACAGAGCGAGCGTTGCGGTCACGAAGACAGTGAAGAAAACCGTCCAGCCGATGTGGTGCAGTGGAAACCAAGTAAACGACAGCGCCACGAGATACACGAGTGAGCCGACGATCACGGCCCGGATCATGGCAGCCCCGACGTACGCCAGAAGCATCTCGAACGCCCCTATGGGCGCCACCAAGATGTCGATGATCGTTCCGTTGATCTTCGACTGGAACAGGCTCGAGGAGGTATTCATGAAGGAGTCGCGCACCATCGTCATCATCACCAGGCCCGGGACCACGAACTGAATGTAGGGTACGCCCGAGATCTCGCGCAATCGGGAGCCAAGCGCTACTCCGAAAACCAAGATATAGAGACTCGTCGTGACCAGTGGGCTCAGCACCGTCTGCAACCATACTTTGCTGAACCGGCGAATCTCTTTGATGAAGAGCGTCTTGAGGGCGATCGTGTTCACGCGTCGGGCCTCCCGTCCGCTTTGCGGATGAGCTCCAAGTAGATTTCTTCGAGCGAGCGCCCATCGTGCCGTCCCATCAGGCTGCTCCGGCTTTCGACCAGAAGGAGCTCCCCCTTGTGCAGGATGCCGATGCGGTCTGCGAGCCGTTCCGCCTCTTCGATGTAGTGGGTGGTCAGCACGATCGTGGTCCCTGCCGCGCGTAGTCCTTCGACCTCTTGCCAGAGCTCGCGACGCAGCTCGACGTCCACGCCGGCGGTAGGCTCGTCGAGAAACAGCAGCCGAGGCTCGTGGACGAGTGACTTGGCCACCAAAAGTCGCCGCTTCATGCCGCCAGACAGCGTGCGCGTGTACGCATCGCGCTTGTCGTCGAGCGCAAACGTCTTGAGAAGGGTGTCGGCTCGCTCGCGACTCGGCTCGACGCCCATGAGCCCCATCTGAATCGTCAGGCTTTCGAGCGGCGTGAAGAAAGGGTCGTAGTTGATCTCCTGCGGAACCAGCCCCACCAACCGGCGCGTCGTACGAAAGTCGCGGATCGTGTCGAAGCCGAGGACTTCGATGCTGCCGCTACTCTGCTTCGCGAGCCCCGTGATGCAGTGGATCAACGTGGATTTGCCGGCGCCGTTCGGGCCGAGCAACGCGAAGATCTCGCCCTCGTAGACCTCGAGCGATAGATCCTGGAGCGCCGTGAAGTTCCCGTAGCGCTTCGTCACATGGCGGCAGCGGAGCACCGGCGGTTTCATCGCGCCGGACTATAGCGACCTGACCAGTGATGACCAGGCTATCCCGGCGTATGGCGGAGATGGAACGACTTCGGCCGTGTCAGCTGGGCGTAACCGAGAGTCGAGAGGCTGCATCCGCGACCCGAGTCTTTGACGCCCACCCATGCAAGCTCCGGGTCGAGGTAGTCACATCGGTTCATGAACCAGGTGCCGGTTGCGACATGCGCGCCGACCTGTTGCGCACGTTCGAGGTCGTTGGTCCACACGGACGCGGTTAGCCCGTACGCGCTGTCGTTCATCAGCGCGATCGCCTCGGCGTCATCTCGAACCTGCATGATGCCGACCGCTGGACCGAACGTTTCCTCGCTCATGATGCGCATCGAGTGATCGACGTCGACCAGAGCTTGCGGCGCCATGTAGGGCAGACCGCGTTGGGTTTCTGTGAAATGGCCCGGGTCGAGGAGAGGGCGGGCGCCGGCCGCGATGGCTTCGTCGAGCTGTGCCTGGATGCCTTCGGCGTTACGAACCCGAACCACTGGACCAAGCGTCGTCGACGCCTCGCGCGGGTCTCCGAGGAGGAGCTCGTTGGCGGTGGCGACGAAGGCCTCGAGGAAGTTCTCATACACGTCTTGGTGGACGTAGATGCGTTCGATACCGCAGCAGGACTGCCCCGCGTTGTAGAAAGATCCGTCGACGAGGTTGGCAGCCGAGCGGGCGATGTCGGCGTCGCTACAGACATACGCGGGGTCCTTGCCGCCAAGCTCCAGCGCGGCGCCGATGAAACGCTTCGACGCCGCTCGCTGGATTGCGTGGCCACCGTCGACCGATCCCGTGAACGCGACGAATGCGACACGCGGGTCGGCGATCACGTCCGCGACCCCTCCATGATCGAGATAGAGGACTTGGAGCACTCCGTCGGGCAGGCCGGCTTCCTTCGCCGCCCTTCCGATCCGTTCGGCAACGAGCGGGGTTTGCTCCGAGTGCTTGAGCACCACCGTGTTGCCGGCGACGAGCGCTGGTACCAAGGCGTTGACGGCGGTCAGCCACGGGTAGTTCCAAGGGGCGACCACAAAGACGACGCCGAGTGGCTCGCGCTGGATGAACCGTGTGAACCCGTCGAGTTCCTCCAGCTCGATGTCGGCCAGCGCCTGAGGAGCGAGGTCGACCATCGTTCGTCCCCGCAGAAGCCAGCCGCCGATCTCTCCGCTGCCGTCGCGCACCGGGCGCCCCATCTGCATCGTGAGTTCTTGCGACACTGCATCGGTTTCGTGCACAGCCAGCTCCACAAAGCGGCGGACCATCGTGCACCGCTCTGCGAGGTCGACCTGTCGCCATGTCTCAAAGGCCTCGTCGGCGCTGGTTAGAACCCGCTCGACCTCATCCGCTCCATCGAGAGCGCGCTCGAAAACGACGCTTCCATCCACAGGCGAAATCGTTCGGAAGCTCTTAGTCATGGATGGTAGCGTTTCTCACCATCTGGGCTGCGTCAATCCGGGCTTGCACATCGGTCGCGCACAAGGCACGACGAGCCGATGGCAACGCCTAAGCTAGATGGCAAGGTGCTCATTACGGGGGCGAGCGGCTTCATCGGAAGCCGGCTGCGTGACGAGCTACTCGCGACGGGGTCCGATGTCGTTGCGATTCGGCGCCCGGGTTCGCCGCCTTCGCAGGCGGGTCGTTCAGTGGAGGCCGACTACGCGGTGGTCGCCGATCTCGAACGGATCATGAGCGCGGAACGGCCGGACTACGTCCTCCATGTGGCAGGCGTGACGAAGGGCACCTCGTACGAGAGTTTCCGGCTCGGCAACGTCATGCCCACCCGCAATCTACTCGCGGCCGTTCGCCGTGAGCATCCAGGCACGAAGCGCTTCGTGTTGGTGTCGTCGCTGACGTCGTACGGACCGTCCGCGACCTCCGCGCCTCATCGCGAGGCCGACCCCCCGCGGCCCATCGAGCACTACGGGGAGAGCAAACTGGAAGCGGAACGAGTCGTCGAAGAGGAGTCCGGCGGTGTGCCCTGGACCATCGTGCGGCCGTCGGGTGTTTACGGTCCAGGCGACGTCGATTACTTCAACCTGTTCAAGAGCGGGCAGATGGGTTGGAACGTGTTCTTCGGCAATCGCGATCGATGCATGTCTTTGATCTACGTGGATGATTGCGTTCGCGGGACTCTGATGGCGGCGCAGGACGAGAGCAGCGCTGGTAAAGGATATTTCCTGACCAGTGACGAACAGGTTACCTGGGAACAGTTCCAATCCGAGGTCGTGCGAGTCGTGGATCGCCGCGTGCGGACACTCGACTTGCCCGAGCTGTTTGTGACGGCGGCAGCCCTTGGAGGTGAGCTGGCTTCGCGGATCGACAAGAAGCCGAGGCTCCTGAACCTGCAGAAAGCAAAGATGGGCGCACAGCAGGCCTGGACCTGCGTAGGCGACGCAGCGCGCACCGACTTTGGCTTCTCGGCGGAAATCAACATTGCCGAGGGTATCCGCCGCACTCACGAGTGGTACCTAGCCAACGATTGGTACTAGCGGCTCGCTCACTCCGCGGCTTGGCTCGTCGCCTCACTCCCCGCCGGGGAGAGCTTCTCTAGCAGGCGCTGGCCGGTGGTCGTGATTTGGTCGTGCAGGTAGCGCGCTCTCGGCTCGGCCCGTTCGAGGTGCCGCTCCAAGACATCGGCTCGCTCGGGGTGTTTCTTCGTCTGATCGAGCAAGAGCTCTGCGATCGTGGTTTCCCCGAGAAGCTGAATCAGTCTCTCGGCGTGCAGCATCGCGTATGCGAAGTCGCGCTTCGGATCCCAGTTCTTGGTGAGCTCATCGGACCACGCGCCCATCGGTTTCCCGCGTAGTCCCTTCATCTTGGCGCCTGCGGTCTTCAAGACGAGGTGCTGCTGCGCGCCGAATGACAGCGACTGCAGCTGCGCGACACGCCGCTCGAGTGGGTTGCGGCTCGACAAGGAGCGCCAACGCGCCTGCGCCATGCGCCGAACGAACCCCTGCGGGTTCTGGATGATCGCACCGAGCGTATCCTTCATCGCCATGAGCGCCTGAATCTGGCTCGTGCCCTCGTAGATCGGCATCACGAGCGCGTCGCGGAGCAGTTTCTCCGGGATGTACTCGGTGGTGTAGCCGTTGCCCCCGTGGATCTGCAGCGACGTCCTCGCATGTTCGACAGACTTCTCGGCGCCGAAGTACTTGAGGAGGGGCGTGATGCGGCGTGATTTTCTTTGATGCGACTTCATGAGCCGTGTCATTTGCTCGTTGGCGTCCTCGTCGAGGTCCCCGTAGCGAATCGCCAGTGCCAGCTTCTGCGCCATTTCCTCGTGAAAAGCAGCGGTGACCGCCATCGCGCGAATACCCTGAATCTCGGTCTGCATCGTCTCGAGGTAATCCGCGATCATCTCGTGACGGTCGATCGTCTTGCCCATCGAGCCGCGGTCGGCGGCGTACTCGGCCGCCGCTCGGTAGGCGGACTCGCTGAGGCCGAGGCACTCGAAGCCGACGCCCAAGCGCGCGTTGTTCATCAGGGTCAGCATGTACTTGAAACCCTCGCCCCGTTTGCCGACGAGCTCCGCAGGCGCCTTGTCGAACACGAGCCCGCACGTTGCCGAGCCGTGATGCCCTAGCTTCTCCTCGACGCGACTCAGCTGCACGATGCGCGTTCGATTGCCTTCCGCGTCTTCCTCGTAGGTCGGCACTAGGAACATCGAGAGGGCGTTGAGGCCACCCGTGGGGTCGTCGGCGTCGCCATCCTCGGTGCGCGCGACGACGAAATGGTATTTGCCGTGGCCCGATGTGATGAAAATTTTCTCGCCCGTCACGTACCAGTTTCCGTCGTCGTCCTGCTCGCCGACAGCCCGAAGCGCCGCCATGTCCGATCCCGCATCGGGCTCGGTGATGTCCATGCATCCCCAGGCCTCACCCGCCGCGATCTCTTCGATCATCGTCCTCCAGCGAGTCTCGTTGATTCGGCCGGTCTTCGGATCGACCTTCGAGCTCCCCTCGAGAGCCGAGAACACCAGCGCGCCCATCGCCATGCCCGCGTGGAAACCGTGGTGCCCCATCGTAGACACGTCGGCTCGCGCCATCAACTCACTGTTCATGAAGTAGACCATCATCGGCGCGTTCATCCCGCCGAGCTCCCGAGGAATCGGAAGCCCATGAAGGTCGAGGTCCTTTATCTTTTCGAAGATTCCGGCAAGCCGCTCGGGAAAGACCACCTCGCCGTCGACGAACTCTACGCCCTTCTCGTCGATTTCTCTCTCGTAGGGCTTGATCTCCTCGGCGGTGAACTGCCCGAACATCTCCATGATGTCTCGGTAAAAACCCACTGCCTCGTCGGTCGTGCTGAAGCCTTCGCCGTCTGCATCAGCGAAGTCGTGCTCGGTGATCCGAACCAGCGACTCCCAGTCGACGCCCTTGTCGAAGTAGTACTGAAGGTCGTCGTTGTCTTTGAAGAAATTGGCCATGTTTAGTTCTCGCCTTCGTTCTCTGTGTAGAGGCTCGATCGCGCAATGCGGATCAGCTCACGCGCGTGCCGCTTGCGCGTGCCACCTCGGGCCGGGTCGTCCGGCAGAATCACTTGCAGCGTGTCGATGACGGCAGTCCCCGCGACCGCCATGGTGATCACCTCGACCGCGTACGCCTGAGGGTCGACGTCAGGTCGCACCAACCCTTGCTCCTTGGCGCGGTCGAGCTGGTCACCCAGCAGCTCAACCCAGGGCTGTACGAACTGCGCGAGCATGGCCTGCATCTGCTGCGGCCGATCGAGCGTCTCCCGAAGAAAGAGTCGCGCCCGGTCCGGGTCCTCGATGAAGAACTCGCTGAGCGCTTCCATCGTCGCATCGAACCGCTCTTCGGTGGACGCCTTCAACAAGAGGCCAGGCAACACGGCGTTCCAGTGAGCAAGCATCTCGGCAAGCACGTTTTCGCGAAGCTCATCCTTCGAGTTGAAGTGATAGAGGAGGCTCGGCTTTCGGATCCCGACGGCGTCCGCAATCTCCTGCACCGAGGTCCCGTCGTACCCCCGCGCCGCGAACAGCCGGCTCGCCTGGGTCAGAATCTGCGTGCGTACATCCATCGTCCCTACCAAACGGTCGTCAGATGCCTACCAAATGGTAGACAAAAGACAAGGCGAACTCTTCCGGTGCAGCCAAAACGCAGGAACCGCTAAGCCACGAGGGGCCTACCGCAGCCGTCCCGGTACTGAGAAGGAGCTCTGCTCGGGGCCACGGGCGCCGGCGCAGCAGGGGGGGTCGATGCCGGCGCATCGACGACATTCTCGGTAGGCGGCATCGACATGGCGGGCTTGGGAGCTCGCGATTTCGGAAACTCGGCAGGCCGGGGTTCGGCGCCTCGCGATGTGGGTGGCGCCCCCAGGATGACTGTCGTTTGCTCGGGGGCGTGACGACTCGGAGTAGGGGCCGCGTGTTCGCGCTGGCAGCCGGCTGCCACAGCAACGCACGTCAACGCGGTCATGATCGGAAGCAAGGCTCTCGGCAAGGGACCCTCCTATCGCGCTTGCCTCACTTATACGCCCTACGGCGAAGCTCATCCCAATTTCTCACCGGCTCGAGCGGCCGAGCTTCGCG
>JAUXFZ010000364.1 GCA_030622585.1 Myxococcales bacterium | reverse complement strand
TCCCTTTCGATCGCCGACGAAGTGCGCTCGCGTCTCGGCGATGCGGTGTTCGGAGGACGCGATGACTCCTTCGCACAAGTCGTGGGTCAGGCCCTTCGGGACGCGGGCAAGACCGTTGCCATCGCGGAATCGTGTACCGGAGGGCAGGTGGGTGAGATGCTGACCCGTTTTCCTGGCGCCTCGGACTACCTGCTGCTCGATGCGGTCGTATACGCCAACAGCGCCAAAGAGGCGGTCCTCGGAGTGAGCCCAGACGTGTTGCTGACGCATGGCGCGGTGAGCTCGGAGACAGCCGCCGCAATGGCGGACGGGGCGCTGCGGGTGGCGGGAGCCGACATCGCCGTGTCGATTACCGGCGTGGCAGGGCCTGGCGGCGGCACCGAGGACAAGCCCGTGGGCACCGTATGGTTCGGCTTGGCGCGCAAAGGCGAGCCCACGATCACCAAGCACCGGAAGCTTCCGTGGGGGCGAGACCGCGTTCAGACCTTGGCCGCATATGTCGCACTCGGGATGGTCCGGCGCGCGGTACTAGGACGCGACCTGGACCTCGCTTGGCGCTGAGTTCCGTGTCTCGCGGCTCACATCCGGGACGACATTCTGTTAGTTTCGGATGACGGGATGCATTGGGACTATCGACGCGGAACCTACAGCGCGAGACTGATGACCGAGCTGGCCACGCAATACGGCGTGCCGCTCGGCGTGTGTCTGCTGGGAACCGGCATCGACCCCGAATCACTCGACGACCCTGGCGCGGAGATCACCGGCCGGCAGGAGCTCGATCTCGTCACCAATATCGTCAAGGCTTTGCCCGACCTGCCCGAGCTCGGTCTCGAGTCCGGTAGCCGATACCATGTGACGGCATACGGGATCTGGGGGTACGCGGTGATGAGCAGCCCGACCGTACGTGACGCGGTCGAGCTCGGTCTTCAATACCTCAATCTCACCTACGCGTTCTCGCAGTTCGAGATCGACGAAGCCGGAGGACGGTTCTTCTTGGTTTTGGACGATGAGGGAATCCCCGATCCCGCGCGGCGCGTGCTGGTCGAACGGGACCTCTCGGCGATCCATCACATGTGGGGCCAGCTTCTCGGGGAGGCTCCTCCCCTCATCGGGGTGGAGCTTTGCTTCGAAGAACCGAGCTACGTGGCGCGTTACGAAGAGCTCCTTGGCGTGCGTCCCGTGTTCAACGCGAAGCGCACCACCATGGAATATGACGCTTCGCTTCTCGATTGGCCGATGCCGCAAGCCAATGTCCACACGGCGCAGCTCTCGGAGGCGCAGTGCGAGGAGCTCCTCGCCGCACGTCAGGCCCGCGAAGGCACCGCCGGCCGTGTAAGGCACCTCCTGCTGAACGAGCCGGGCTGCGCACCCGACATGGAGCGCATCGCAAAGGAGCTCGCGACGACGTCCCGAAGTCTACGCCGACGGCTCACGGAGGAAGGGACGTCCTTTCGCGTGCTCGTCGACGAGGTCCGCGAAACGTTGGCTGAGCAGTTGCTGTCGACGGCGGGACTGAGCGTCGACGCTGTCGGGGAACGTTTGGGTTTTGCCAACACGGCCGGATTCATCAGCGCGTTCAAGCGGTGGAAGGGCGTGCCCCCGGGCGCGTGGCGTTCGCGACAGCCGCACGACTGACGCCCTCGTGCACCCCGGCGTTCAAGCGTGATTGGAACCGGTGCGTGTCCATCACGATCGCCGGGCGCGCCCGGTCGAGGCCCAGGTCGCGTAGGTTGCGGGCCATGCGGTGAGTCGATTCACCCACGCGCAGTTGGAGGCCGCGACCTCGGCGCAGGTTTACTCGCCCGCGGACGTTCACGTTGGTTCGAAGGAGCTTCCCTTGGTGGTGGGAGTAGAGCACCAAGCTCATCGGGGGTGCGGGGAGCGAGGCTCCGAGGCGGCCTGACAGAGAAAAAATGTCTCCGTGGCCATCTGGATCCATCACGGTGCTCGAGAAGCTCTTGCGGTCGAGGTGGAACGGAATCGGCGCAACGAACTTGGGGTAACCCCAGAGCTCGCGTCCACCGGCGTTCGCGAGCGGCGTCGTCACGGGCAGGTCGAGGACGTGAAAGCCCAAATACCGTTCATCGACGGAACCGTACAATGCCTGGATGAGGTTTCGCGGCGCCGGCGCAGCCTCGGGCAGCACCGGGAGGGCGAGTCCGACCTCATTGTAGGAACCCACGCCGGTCTGTCGATACTCGTAGTGCGCGATCCCAACGAGCGCGCGCCCACCAAGCGTTAGCGCGGGCCGAAGACCGGTCCCGTCGAGCTTCGCCTCCACCGCGTCGCGGTTCGCTACGAAGAACGCAAGCAGTGTGCTCACATCGAAGTAGAGGATCGGTAGGTCGATTGGGCCCTGGGTCGTGGTGTGAGTGGTCTGTGGGACCTGAAAGAACGGATCTGAATGGTTGGACATTGGCATACCCTCCGCTAGTTGCGCTCGATGCGAGCAAGAAACTGCTCCTGTTGGTCCTCGATGACCGCGAGGCGGTTGATTTGATTGGTGCCTTCGAAGATCTGGGTGAGTCGCACGTCGCGGTAGATCTTTTCCACACCGGAGCCGTGCAGCGTCCCGTGGTTGCCCATGAGCTCCATCGCCGTTTCGACGACCCGCACCGCTTCGTCGGTACAGTGGAACTTGCACATCGAAGAGCGGTCCTGCCTCGCCACGTAGGCCTTGCGTGCCGCTTGCCAGAGCATACCGCGGATGGCTGCGGTCTCGGTCATCATGTCCGCGATTCGAAGCTGGATCTCTTGGAAGTCCATGAGAGGCTTGCCCGCCAGGTGCGTGTGGCAGGCGAAATCGATCGCGGCCTCGGTCGCCCCTTGGGCCAAGCCGACGGCCATTCCCGCCACCGCATAACGCGATGCATTGAGGGTGGCCCGGTTGATTGCCCACCCCTGCTTGGGTTCTCCGATGACGTGGTCATCTGGTACGAACACATCGTGGAAAGCGAGCTCCGCCGCCGTCGACGCGCGCATGCCCATCTTGAGCTCGTTGCGGACGACTTCGAAGCCGGGCATGTCGCTCGTCACCAAGAAGCACGTCCACGACTCGATTCCTTCGTTTTCGAGCGCGGCAAACACGGTGATGCTCTTGGCGATATCGCCCCCGCTAATGAAGATCTTGCGGCCTCGGAGCGACCAACCTCCGTCGACCCGTTTCGCGACGGTGCCTGGGCGACGGCCGCTTGCCCCGTGCCCCTCTCCGGCGTCCGATCCGGCTGAAGGCTCGGTGATCGCAAAGGCGAAGATGTGCGGGTCACCTGCTAGGCTCTGGCGATAGGCTGGCAGGACGAATCGCCGCATGGCGCCCAGGTCACCCGCGAAGGCGATGGGGATCACCCCGAGACTGTGGGCGCTCAAGAGCAGCATTTGGCCGGCGCACACACGACCGAGCTCTTCGGTTCGCAGGGCCTGTGCCCAAACCAGCGGATAAGGATAGCTTCCAAGTGAGGCGGATCCGAAGGGCCGGGGTAGAAGGTCGGTCAGCATGCCTTCGCGCCCGGCGGTCTTCAGCAGGTCGGCAAGGGACGGGGGAATCTTGCCCGGCTCCGGATGTGGCGCCGCGTCGATGGACAGGGCGCGGTGGCGAAGCTCCCGTTCCGCGAAGCTTCGATACCAACGGCGTGCTCGCGCGAGTGCCGGGGGCAGAGTCGCGGTGTCTTGCTCCCAAACCGTCGTGAGCTTTGGTGTCACTACAGGGCGAATGCCTGCCGGAAGGTCCGCAAAAAGCCCTCGCGGAGACAAGGGATGGTCAGGCGAGAGGTAGCCGTCGAGATGTGGTTGCTGATTCATCGCACACGCTCCCATTCTGAGACGAAGCGCTCGAGCTCCCCCGGCGTTCTGCCCATCAACCGAAGTTGTTGGCTGTCGCGCAGGGCCTTTTCCATCCCGACGTCCTGCATGTACCCGCTGCCT
>JAUXFZ010000408.1 GCA_030622585.1 Myxococcales bacterium | reverse complement strand
GCCGAACCACCACCGGGAATCCAATTCGTTCCGCCACGGCGAACGCGTCTTTGGTGCCCTTGGCTATCCCACCGCGCGGACGATCGAGGTCGAGCTTGGTCAGCAGCTCTTCGAAGCGCTCCCGGTCTTCCGCGCGATCGATCGCATCAGCAGACGTGCCGAGGATGGGGACCCCCTGTTGCGAGAGCGGCACGGCGAGCTTCAAGGGTGTCTGGCCGCCGAACTGCACGATGACGCCGTCGGGCTTTTCCATTTCGACGATGTGCATCACATCCTCGAAGGTCAGCGGCTCGAAGTAGAGCTTGTCCGACGTGTCGTAGTCGGTGGACACCGTCTCGGGGTTGCAGTTCACCATGATGGTCTCGAAGCCCATCTCTTTGAGGGCGAACGAGGCATGCACGCAGCAGTAGTCGAATTCGATCCCTTGGCCGATGCGATTGGGTCCGCCCCCGAGGATCATGACCTTCTTCTTGTCGCTCTGCGCCCTCGCCTCGCTCTGCAGGCCCCAAGTCGAATACATGTACGGGGTGAGCGCCGGGAACTCCGCGGCGCAGGTGTCGACGCGCGAGTAGATCGGCTCGACACCATGCTCCGTCCGTTTCGCGCGAACGTCTTTGGCTGCCTCGCCCCGAATCGCGCCAATCTGCCCATCACTGAAGCCAAGCTCCTTGGCCTTGCGGAGCTTGGCTTCGGTCAGGGGCTCAACTGCCGACGCCTTCAACGACTGCTCGAACGCGATGATCTGTCGCATCTGTTCGAGGAACCAGAGGTCGATGTCGGTGGCCCCATGGATATCTTCGACGGTGAGCCCGACGCGGAGGGCGTCCCCGATGTACCAAAGCCGCTCGGACAGCGGCGTCCGAATGAGGTCGAGAATCGATTCTCTGAGCTCGGCGTCGGTGGCGTCAGGCAAGTCCGCCAACATGGGCTTGGCCGTGTTGATCGCCTCGCCGGTCTCGACGAGCCGCCGCACCTGTGCCGCGAGATCACGGTAGTCGACCCTTGCAAGAAGCGAGGTGAGGCCATCCCGGCCTGTCTCCAATGACCGCGCGGCCTTCTGGAGCGACTCCTTGAAGGTGCGGCCAATGGCCATCGCTTCCCCGACCGACTTCATTTGCGTGGTCAGTCGCGGATCGGCGCCAGCGAACTTCTCGAACGCAAAGCGAGGAATCTTCGTGACGACATAATCGATGGTGGGCTCGAATGCGGCGCTGGTCCCGGTGATGTCGTTCTGAAGCTCGTCGAGCCGGTACCCGACGGCGAGCTTGGCCGCGACCTTGGCGATCGGATAGCCGGTCGCCTTCGACGCGAGCGCGCTCGATCGCGAGACACGCGGGTTCATCTCGATGACGATCACTCTGCCGTCGGCGGGGTTGACGGAAAACTGGATATTGGAGCCGCCCGTATCGACCCCGATCTCCGTGATGATCGCCCGGGCTGCGTTGCGGAGCCGTTGATACTCGCGATCGGTGAGCGTCATGGCCGGCGCCACGGTGATCGAGTCACCGGTGTGAACGCCCATGGGGTCGAGGTTCTCGATGGTGCAGATGACGGCGAAGTTGTCGGCGTTATCCCGGATGACCTCGAGCTCGTATTCCTTCCAACCGATCAGGCTCTCTTCGACCAGGCACTCATGAATCGGACTGCACTGGAACGCCCAACGAATCGCCTTGTCGAACTCGGCCTTGTTGTAGGCCACGCCGCCACCGGTGCCCCCCATCGTCAGGGACGGACGCAGAATGATCGGATACCCGATGCGATCCGCTATCGCGTGGGCGTCCTCGACGGTCCGAGCCACGTCGGCACGCGCGCTGCCAAGGCCAATCTTGTCCATGGCGGCCTTGAAGAGCTCCCGCTCTTCGGCCTTTCGGATAGCGTCTACGTTCGCGCCGATCAGCTCCACACCGTGCTTCTCGAGGATGCCGCGGTCGGCCAGTGCCAACGCGAGGTTCAACGCGGTCTGTCCTCCGAGGGTGGGAAGGATCGCGTCGGGCTTCTCGCGTTCGATGATCGCTTCGAGGATCTCTGGAGTCAGCGGCTCGATGTACGTCCGGTCCGCAAACTCCGGGTCGGTCATGATCGTCGCCGGATTGGAGTTGACGAGGATGATCCGGTAGCCCTCTTCTTTGAGCGCCTTGGCGCCCTGAGTGCCGGAGTAATCGAACTCGCAGGCCTGTCCAATTACGATCGGCCCCGACCCAATCAGAAGGATGCTTTCAATGTCATCGCGGCGGGGCATCGAGTCAGTTCAACCTGGACGTTCGCGCGCACTTACCAGAGCCCCTAGGGCCCCGCAACCGGGAACCGCTCAGCTCCGAACTCGCTTACCGAGGGCGTCGATGATCGCATCTCCACCGCCGCCCTGAGGGCGCAGTCGAGCCCGACGAGCTACATCGGAGACAATCTCCAGCTCCACCCACAGAACGGTTCGGCTTGCCATCCCAGGAAACTTACGGCCCCACTCGACAAATAGCACCGCCCCGTCCTCGACCAACTCGTCGACGCCCAGCTCCTCGAGCTCCGCTTCGTGGGCCAGGCGGTAGAAGTCCGCGTGGGCGACCGGAAGACGCCCTTCATAGTGATGCAGCAGCGCAAACGTCGGACTGGTCACCGCTGCATCGTCCGGCACGCCAAGCCCATGAAGGGCGCCTCGCGCGAACGTCGTCTTGCCAGCCCCGAGCCCGCCCTCGAGGCCGATGACGTCACCTCCCTCGAGCACAGCCGCGAGCGCGCGCGCGAAGGCAAGCGTACTGGCTTCAGTGTCGAGCTCGAACTCCAGCATGCACAAGCCCTGTCACATGACGGGGCCCAGTGCACGCTTGCCCGAGTCGGGCGCCTCCGACCAGGTCAGACCTTGATCTGGATACCCAGTTGCTCCCGGAGGCGGAAGTAGCTCTCCGAGATGCTGTAGACGACGATCTCCTTGACCTTGTCGCGCGGAGCGAGGTCGGCCGTGGACTCGGATGCGATCTGTTGGGTCATGCGAACGGCGGTGTCCACGTCATCGCACAAGAGCAGACCGGCGCGAAGCGCGGTGATTTCAGCGGCCTGCATCCAACGCTTGATGTCGGCCTTGCCGCCTGCATCGACGAACTTGCGCACGACTTGCTTGAGCACGTCGAGGTGCGCCTGGTCCATATGCTTGGCCAGCTGCTTGGCGGTCGGCTCCACGCTGGCGTCACCTCCCCCCATGCCAACCACGCGCATGGCGGCGAGCAGAAGCGTCCGGAGCTCGGTGTGCGAGCTGTACATCGTACGGATGAACTGCTCGCCGCGGTAATACGCTAGGTGACGCCCACACACGAACGCCAGGTCGACGGGACGATAGCCCGAGAGCAGTGTGTAGCCGGTGATGATCGCCGGCGGGTTGCTACGTGATTCGTCGCGAAGCGCTCCCGACAGCTCCTTCTGAATGAAGAGGCGAACCGGGATGGAGACGCTGAGCACGTCCTGCGCAAGCTTGAACTGCCGCGCCAGCGCGAGGCTCGGATTGGTGAGGTCTTCCGGCTTACGCTTGTGCAGGTTCAGCTTCTTGTCGGTCACCGCCAGCGAGGCACGAACCGCAGGCGCAATCACCTCCATGATCTTGGAGATGTAGATGTCCTGGTCGGAGTGCATCAGGTCCT
>JAUXFZ010000511.1 GCA_030622585.1 Myxococcales bacterium | reverse complement strand
GAAGGCGCGTTCTACGGTCCGAAAATCGAATTCCATCTCAAAGACGCGATCGGGCGTCCCTGGCAGCTCGGTACCATCCAAGCGGACTTCAACCTACCGGAGCGTTTCGACCTGACCTACGTCGGCGAGGACAACACGGCGCATCGGCCCGTCATGCTCCACCGGGCGATTTTAGGCTCCATTGAGCGATTTTTCGGCGTGCTCACCGAGCATGTCGGTGGCTCGTTCCCCGTTTGGCTCGCACCCGAACAGATCGCTCTGTTGACGGTGAGCGAGAAGTTCAACGACTATGCGGAGAACGTGCAGCAACAGCTCAAGGACCGAGGCTTCCGGGTCACCACCGATCTGAGCAGCGACAAGCTGGGTGCAAAGATTCGCCAAGCGCGCCTGATGCGGATTCCGTATCTCGGGGTGATTGGTCAAAAAGAAGTAGAGGGGCAGGGCTTGGCCCTCCGTTCGCGAGACGAGAACAAGGACCTCGGTTTCATACCGTTGTCCGATGTGTTCGACCGCCTCGCGCGCGAGAACCAACCGCCTTCCGCTATGGATTCAACAATAGGAGATAGTTATCGCTAGACCGCGCTTTGGATCGCGCGATCGGCCGCGGGATTTTGGTCCACGCGTCAACGATCGCATTCGAGTGCCTGAGATCCGTGTCATCGGAGCCGAGGGTGAAATGTTGGGCGTCTTGAACACCGACGAGGCTCGTCGGATGGCTCGAGGTCTCGACCTCGACCTGGTCGAGGTGAACCCGAAGGCCATGCCGCCCGTGTGCAAGATCATGGACTTCGGCAAATTCAAGTACGAAGAGAAGAAGAGGGCGAACGACGCTCGCAAGCGTCAGACGCAGATCGCGCTCAAGGAAATCAAGCTCCGCCCGAAGACCGACGATCACGACCTCGACTTCAAGACAAAACACGTTCGCCGCTTCCTCGAGGAGGGCAACAAGGTGAAGCTCACCGTCCGCTTCCGGGGCCGCGAGATCACCCACCCGGAAACCGCCCAACGCCAAATTGACCACATCGTCGAAGCGGTAGCCGACCTCGCCACGGTCGAAACCACGGCCCGCCTCGAGGGCCGCACCATGACGGCAATCCTCGCCCCCCGAGTCAAAGTCCAGCCAGTCCGCCAACCCGAGTCCTAACGGGGACAACCGCACGCCCCTCGCAAGTATCTGAAAACAGGGCGTTCGTAGGGGCGGAGCCTGTCCCCGGTGTGGTGCTTGACTGGGGTCGGGCACGCGCTACACAGCGTGCTCTCCGCTCCTCTGCCGCGGTTGCCGCTGGCTTGGGAGCTTCAAGTGAGGACAGTCAAATGCCTAAAATGAAAACAAAGCGTGCTGCCGCGAAGCGGTTCAAGGCCACCGGTGGGGGGCGCATTCGTCGTTCCACGGCGGGCAAGCAGCACATGATGCGTGGCAAGTCCGCCAATCGACTTCGGAAGCTCAAGAAGAACTCCATGGTCGATCCCAGCGATGAAGCACGTATCCGGCGTTTGGTTCCTTACGAACTCTAAGACTTCTAAGGAGAACGCAAATGCCTAGAGTAAGACGAGGCTTCAAAGCCCGACGCCGCCGCAATCGGTTGCTCAAGCACGCGAAGGGCTATTACGGCGCACGCCGCAAAGCCTTTCACGTCGCGATCGAACAGGTCCACAACGCGTGGGAGGATGCCTATCGGCATCGCCGCACCAGGAAGCGTGATTTCCGCCGCCTGTGGATCACGCGCATCAACGCTGCGACACGCATCAACGGTCTGAACTACAGCCAGTTCATCGCGGGCCTCAAGCGCTCGAACATCCAACTCGATCGCAAGGTGCTTGCAGAGATTGCGATGGCCGATCCAGGCGGTTTCAAAGCCGTCGTCGACGCCATCGATTAAGACGCTCTGGACGCGCAATGGCAGAGCCTGATGCGGTTCAGACGTTCGAGGGTGGGCTTGCCGAACTCCGCGGCGCCTACGCGGAGGCCTTGCGCGCCGCGGGCGACGAGCCCGAGCTCCGACTGATCAACGCGCGCTACGTGGGGCCGCAGGGCGAGCTCACCAAGCTCCTCAAGCTCATGCCGAAGTTGCCGGGTGACCGTCGACGTGAGCTCGGCCAGGCAGCCAATGCGCTCAAGCAAGAGGTTCAGGCAGCCTTCGAGGATGCCCTCCAAGCCCTTCATCGCGGCGCTCGCGAAGCGGAGCTCACCGGTCCCGCGCTCGACGTGACCTTGCCCGGCCGCTGGCAGATGCCCGGCCGGCTACACCCCATCACGCGCGTTCGCAACGAGGTGCTCGAGATCTTCGTTTCGCTCGGCTTCGACGTCGCCGACGGCCCCGAGGTCGAGCTCTACGAAAACTGTTTTGACAAGCTCGGTTTCCCTCCGGACCATCCCGCGACGGACGAGCACGACACATTTTTCATCGAGGGCAATCGCTCCTCCGACGCGGAAAGCGTCCTGTTGCGCACCCAGACGTCGACGGTTCAAATCCGCGAGATGTTGAAGCGGCAACCTCCGCTGGCGATCGTGTCACCGGGCGCCGTCTACAGGCGCGACGACGACGCCACCCACTCGCCGATGTTCTTCCAACTCGAAGGCTTCCTCGTCGACGACGACGTCACCTTTGCCGAGCTCAAGGGCGTGCTCACATTGTTCCTTCGCCGCCTCTTCGACGAGCACATCGCCGTTCGCTTTCGCGCGAGCTACTTCCCATTCGTCGAACCTGGTGGCGAAGTCGACATGAGCTGCGTCTTTTGCCGTGCATGGGAAGGCGACCTCGCG
>JAUXFZ010000277.1 GCA_030622585.1 Myxococcales bacterium | reverse complement strand
TGGAGAACGAAGTCCTCGTGTCGAAAGTGGCCGGAGAGATCAAAGAGCTCTGCGACCAGTTCCCTGCGCCCGGCGTTCCCGTTCACTGAGCACCGCAAAACCGACACTGCGCATCACGACGGGCCTTCGCGGATACCGGCTTTGTGTTCAGTCCCGAAACATGAAGAACGTACGCGCAAACCCCTTCGCCCCTGCTAGACTGCGGCGAAGATGTCCCTTCAAGGAAAGCGCATCGTTGTAGGCTTGGGTGGCGGAATCGCCGCGTTCAAGGCGGTGGAGCTCGTGCGTGAGCTCTCGCGTCGTGGCGCCGAGGTCCGCGTCGTCATGACCGAAGCGGCCACACATTTCGTGGGCCCCATTACATTTGCGGGCCTGACTGGGAAACCAGCCGTCACCGACCTCTGGGCAAAGGAATACGCGGGCGAGGTTCACGTCGAGCTCGGCGAGTGGGCGGACGCCATCGTCATCGCCCCGGCCACCATGAACCTGATCTCACGGGCGGCGAACGGACAGGCCAACGATGCGGTCCTCGCGACCTTGGCATGCGCGCGCGGCGTCGTATTTTTCGCTCCCGCGATGCATCACCGCATGTGGTCGCACGGCGCGACGCAAGCGAATATTCGCACGCTCACCGACCGAGAGGCCGTCGTTCTCGGCCCCGTGACGGGCCCGCTCGCCAACGGCGAGGTGGGCGAAGGACGCATGATGGAGCCGGTGGACATCGCCGAAGAGGTCGAGTCCCATTTGGCCCACTCCGATGATCTATCGGGCTCTCGCATCCTGATCACCGCCGGACCGACGCACGAGGATCTCGATCCCGTGCGCTTCCTCGGTAACCGTTCGAGCGGGCGCATGGGTTACGCGATTGCATCACAAGCGCTCCGCCGCGGCGCCGAAGTCACCCTGGTGAGCGGTCCTGTGCACCTGCCCGTCCCATCAGGCGTGGAGGTGATTCGTGTTCGATCCGGCGAAGAGATGCACGCCGCCGTCATGTCCCGTTTCGATCGGTTCGACGTGCTGATCATGGCCGCGGCGGTCGCCGATTATCGCCCGGCGCAACGCGAGGCGCACAAAATCAAGAAGGACGGAGACCTGCAGCTCGAGCTCGTCCGCAACCCGGACATCCTCGCCAGCGTGGGCGCCAAGCGCGTGCAGCGACCGTCCGTCTTGGTCGGCTTCGCCCTCGAAACGGAGAACTTAGAGCAGTCGGCCCGCGATAAGCTCGAACGAAAGGCGGCCGACCTCATCGTCGCCAACGAGGCCAGCGCGGGGCTCGGCGGCGACACCAATCGCGCGACGCTCGTCGAGGCGTCGGCCACCACCCCGCTACCGGAAATGGGCAAGCCCGCCCTCGCCGATCAGATTCTCGACCGCGTGCGGACGCTGTTGAAAAACCCATCCGCTCGCCCTCGGCGCGAGACCGGACACAAAGCCCCCAACTAGCGACAAGCAACCGTGACTCGCCCTCTCATTACATCGTTTCTCGCGCACATCGACGGACAAGCCTCCCGTGAGGTCGCCCTGCAAGCATATCGCGAGGCGGAAGAAAAGCATGGCGTGCGCGTCTACGACGACCACGACGCGCGCGTGGCGCCGGGCGCCTTCAAGCCGCACATGCCGATCTCGGAGGAGCGCGTCCGTACGCTGACGCGAAGCTGGGAACAGTTCGATCGCGCGCTCGAGCCACTGGGGCGGGGCGCGGAGCGTGAGCTCGTCATTCGGTCCCTCGGGCCGTTCGTGTCCGACACAGGGCTTTGGGTCGCAGGCGCCGACCTGGCGACCGATCACCTCTTCATCTTTCGTTCAGGCGAGGTCGGCTCTTGGACGGCGGAGCAGTGGGACCACCACCTCGCGAACTGGGCCGCGGTCAAACAGTACCAAGGTCGCGACGATTGGACTGCGGAGCGCTTGGTCGCGCAGGTTCAAAAGGCCCCGCGCTACCAGGAGTGGACGAAGCTTCTGCGTGAGCTCATCGCGGAAGCTCGCGGCGTCGCGGTTCGGACGTAGTCAGAAGAAATCGACCGGTCCTGCGCCTTCACGCAAGACGACCGCCTCATCTCCCGACAGGTCGATGACCGTCGAGGGTTCAATGCCGCCCCACCCTCCATCGACGAATGCATCGACGTGGGGGAATCGCGCGTTCAGCTCGTCCGGGTCGTTGAGGACCTCACCGTCGATGATGGCCGAGGTCGACACGATGGGGCTTCCGAGCTCATTGAGGAGTGCCAGCGTCACCGTGTCGTCGGGCACACGGATCCCCACGGTCTTTTGCTTGCGGACCAGGAGCTTCGGCACTTCGCGGGTGGCTTTGAGCACGAAGGTGTAGGGGCCTGGCACCAGGCGTTTCATGATCCGGTAGGCGAAGTCGTCCACGTGGGCGTAGCGGGCGATCTTGCTCAGATCCGGACACATGAAGCTCAGGGGATGGTCCTTCTTCAGCTGGCGGATCTGGTAGATGCGTTCGACGGCCTTTTTCTGGTGGATATCGCAGCCAAGCCCATAGACCGTTCCCGTCGGATACACGATCACTCCGCCGCGCCGGAGCACTTCGACCGCTTGGCGGACGAGTCTGGCCTGTGGATGGGTGGGGTGAATTTCGATGCGCATCGGGGGCCGGTCCAGGTAGCGATGGCGCCCTGTCACGTCAAGGCGACGACAGCTACCCAAGCGGCCACAAATGCGCTAACTAGTCGCCCGCAAATGACCGAAGACAGAGATCCCCGACCGTACCTCGTAATCACGGTACTCTTAGACAGCTCCGCGCGGCCTGCCGAGGTCAGCCGCAGCCATGGCGACGCGTATGAACGCTCGCTGAACGCAAGCCAGGGGCAGGAGATTGCCGGGGTGGAGCTGGTCGAGCTTCCGATCGCAGCCCCGGTGTTCAAGGCGCTGCGCCGGCCGCTCGCGGTTCCCGGGGATGCGGTCGGCCTTTACGACGTGTTTCCCTTGGCAAGCCACCTCAAGCCGGAGTTCCGAAAAATCGCCGGACAGTTTTTGGCGGCCGAAGCGCTGTGGACGTTGGAGGAGCAAGGCCTCCTCGGCGGTGTCCCCGTCAACGTGAAGCTCGAGGTACCCAAGGGCTGGCAGACCGACCCCAAGGACATCCACCAACACCTCGTCAGCGAGGGCGCCCTGGACCTCACCGAATCGGGGATCGAAACCTACAAGGCGATCAAGACCGCCTGGGACAGCCCCAACTAGTTCAGCGAGTGTGGCCGCTCCAAAAGGAACGGCGCGATCGTCGCATCAAACTGTGCACCATCCGCCCGATGCATTTGGTACGTGCCGTGCATCGTCCCGCGCTCGGTCGGGAGGACAGCGCCGCTCGTGTAGCGAAAGCCCTCCCCCGGGCTGAGCACCGGCTGCTCTCCGACGACGCCAGGGCCTTTGACTTCTTCGACTTCGCCGAGGCCGTCGGTGATGATCCAGTGACGTGAGCGCAGCTGCACGGACTCACTGCCGTGGTTGGTGATGGTGATCGTGTACGCAAACACGAAGCGCTGCGCCATCGGAAGTGATTCCTTTTCGACGTACCGGCTTTGCACTTCGATGAGAAGGCCGTTGGTCTCTGCACGGGAGGTGGTCGCGAGCCGAGCGGTCACTGGGGGAGTTTGAGCCACGCTGCGTACCCGCGCTAGCGTCTTCGCGAATCTAGCCGATTTCGAGCGCCAGGCTGACGATGAACTCGTAGTCGTTCTTCTCCGGGACGGTGCCGTCAGCGCGCGGCGGTGGGTTTTCGGTGCGGTAGAATTTGAAGGTTGTTTCCAGGTCGAGGATGTCGGTTACCTCGACGCTGAACTTCGCGCTTCCGAAGTGACTGGTTAGATCGATCTGAGTGTAGACGACGTTGGTGCGCCATTCGACGATGAGCTCCACATCGCTGGTGAAATCGAAATCTGCGTAGGTGCGAAAACTGATGAAGCCATCGTTCTGTGGGTTCGCGACCCCGGCCGCCGCGCTGAGGAAACGAATGTACTGATAGCCCAGCGCTCCTCCCAAGTCCCATTCGACCTTCTTGGTATCGAACACGTGAACGCCGGCGCCCGCTCCAGGCGTTGCGCGGAACTTGATGTTGGTGAACACGTCGTTGAGGAACCCGGAAGTAGCCGGCACGACGAAGAGGCGCTTGGAGATGAAGAACTTGAGTTCCGCGACTCCGAGGTGCCGATTGACGGTCTGCTCCTTGTTCGCGTAACCGAAGGTCCCGTCGTACCTGAGCTCGGTCCGCGTGCGCTGATCAGCTCGCCTCAGATCCCAGTGCCCGTTCATCTGACCCTGGTTGGTGTTGCCTGCGCTGCCCGAGAACCCCACCGAAAGCCGAGTGGACCAAAAATTCCTCTCCCTGAGCTCTCCGCGAATGATGGTGAGAAGCTCGCTGCGTGTATGCCGCTCCACCCCTTCAGCGGTCTCGATGAGCACCTTGTCTTTGGTGACGACACCCCTGCCCACCACGTCGACCTTGTGCTCGAACACGTAGGTATTGATTTGAGGCGAGTGGAGCTGGTCGACCTTGTCCCAGGAGAACGTCAGAAGGTCGAGCTTGTCGCTGTCGAACTCGATGTCCTCTTCGCGCAGCCGTTTCAGCTTGCCCTTGAGCCATTCGCCAGACGTGAGTCGAAGCCAGTCGTGCACATCGCCGAACTTGATGACGAACTCCGCGGGAAGGCCCTCTTCGGTCTCCCTCTCCACCTGCTCCATCGCCTTTTCGACCTCGGCCACGCCTTCACTAGC
>JAUXFZ010000355.1 GCA_030622585.1 Myxococcales bacterium | reverse complement strand
TGAAGCAACGAGACATGCTGATCACGCTCTATCTCTTTCTTGTGGGGCTGGGGATCTTCAACGCGGTGAGCTCGATGACGGACTCCATTGCTGCAAATGCGGGCGTGGAGGATTCGGACGGGCTGATCGGCGGGCTCATGCTCATCGGGGGAATCCTAGGCGCTTCGATCTTGCCCGTGCTTTCCGACAAATTCCGCAAGGGAAAGATCTTCCTCGTCATTTGCATCGTCGGCATGGTGCCGGGAATCTTTGGGCTGACGTTTGCCGGCCACCTCTCTTCGGACCCGTCCACCGTCTACACGATCAGCCTCGTGTCCTCGTTCGTTCTAGGCTTCTTCATAATGAGCGCAGGCCCGCTTGGCTTTCAGTACGCCGCCGAAGTCAGCCACCCGGCTCCGGAGGCGACCTCCCAGGGCATGTTGCTCTGGGTAGGTCAGCCCACGGGCATGATCTTCGTCGCCGGCATGAGCTTCCAGAACAACCGCTATCTCCCAGCTTTCATGGTCGCCTTCGCCGTTCTTTCGTTGGTCTCGGCGATAGTCGTCTTACTGCTGAGGGAATCTCCGATGATCATCACAGAGCATGACCGGGTTGCGGGGTCTTCGCCTTAGCCCATCGCGACTGGCTACCCGAGCAGGTCGAAGCGGGTGCAGTAGCTCGCGAAACGCTCGTGAATTGCCGCCGGGTCGAGGCCGAAGCCTTCGCTCGTGTGGATGTGTCGAGGGCTCGGGTTCTCGCGCTTGGTGCGCATGTACTCGTGCATGGCGACCCTCGCTTCCGCGCCGAGCTCCATACCGAGGGTGCTGTATGCGTTGGCGATCGTTCCTACGGCATCGCGGCCCAGATCGGGCGCTCGGATGTGCGCGACGCGCCCCGCGGGGAGCCGGTCCACGGCTTCGACCGCGGGTTCGAGCAGTCGTAACAGGTAACTGTCGGAAATCTCGGCGCCGATCGCGTGCGCATCGACATCGCCGCTGAAGACCGACCTCGCGTACGCGTGCAGGCTGCAAATCGAGCTCAGCGTCTCGACGGGGTCGCGATGGATGAACAGGAAACGTGCGTTGGGAAACACCTCGAGAATCGCGTCGACGAAGAAGGTGTGCGTAGGGTCCTTGAGGACAAAGCGCTTACCGTAGGGCCTGTGGTGGTGCACCAGCTGCAGTTGGCGGCGATGATGGCGGTATGCGATCGTCGCGTCTTGCGCGAGGAGCCAGTTGACGTAGCCGCCGACTCGATACTGCACGTTGAATTGCGGCGTTCGGAAGACGTTGGTGAACATCCCGCGGCACTCATCGGTTTGGTAGGCGTCCATCGGGTGGATCGCTTTGATGTTTGGCGAGACGACGTCGGCGAGCCGCAGAAACCCCGCGAGCTTGCGCTGCCGCGGCTCGGGGCCTTCGGGCGTGTGCACCGGGTCGAAGCTTTCCCAATGAGGTAGGGTGCGATTGTCGGGGTCCTCACCGAGCAGTCGGTGCAAGATCGTCGTGCCGCTCCGAAACAACCCCAGCACGAACACCGGGGGTGGGAGCTCCGTCGCCGCGATTTCGGGCGCTTCGCGAAGGGCTTGCTCGATCCGCAGATGGGTCGCTGCCATCCGACCGCAATCGAGCCATGCCGCGATCTTGCCGATGAAGTTGAGTGCCGCATCGTCGTTGAGCGATTGCGTAAGCGCCTCGAGAGCAGCTCTCGTTTCTGGCGTCGGATCGCCTGCGGTAGGGTTCAAGCGCTGAGCGCGCTCCCACCAGATGTCGGAAGACGGTCGGCCGACCGGCGCGAAAGAGCCGAACATGCCGTTCACCGCGCGAACCCACCGAGCATGCGAATCACGCGCATGGGTGAACTGAGGAACGCCCACCGCCGGTCGGCGTCTCATCTGAATCGATGTTGGCAGTTCGAGCTCCAGGGCGGCTGAGTTGGGCGGATAGTTGGACTGGGGGCTCATACGGGTTTGACCGTAACAAAGCACGATTGGGGATCTGCCCGTAGTTTTCAGCTATTTTGGCCGCGCGATCGCGTGACCTCCGACCCGAGTAGGCGTAAAGTCCTCACGAAGCGATGCGAACAGCAACCAAAATCGTGACTGCTGCGGCCCTGATGCTCGTCATCGGCGCTGTGCCTGCTCTCGCCGAGCCGCCCATTGGTGATGGCGCTGTCGTGATAGTCAACACCGCCCGAACGACGCCAGACTACCCGCTCCTCGCTCGGGGCCGGGTCGTGTTCATCAATGCGCAGCGGTTTGTGGTGACGCGGGAGCCGCTGCCGGCGGCGAAGGTCACGGAGGCGCCGCCCGAACCACAGACAACCGCAGACGACAGGCCCACCGCGCCTCAGGTCGGCGCCATCTGGGTGGCCGGGCACTGGATTTACGGGCCCACGGGCTTCTCTTGGGTCGCAGGTCGATACGTCGCGCCACGGCTGGGGCACGTGTTCGTCCCACCGCGCTGGGCCTCGCTCGAGGAAGAGCACTTTTTCTTCGGTGGGTTCTTCGTCCCCTACGGCGTGCACGTGCGGAGCTACTTCAACCGCTACTACTACAGCGGCGTGCCGAACCAGCGCTCGCGATCGACCTCAGGCCCGTACTGGCCGATAGGCGCACCCACCCGCGCCAACAGCTCGCTCACCAGCGCGAGCGCACGCGACCCCTACTGGCCGTTGGGCGTTCGCCGCTAGGTGCTCAGGCCGCCTAGCGGGCCTTGGCTGTGCTGCGGGACACCGAAGGTGCTCACTGGCTTGTCCATGGCGTGCGTCAGCGACACGAGGAGCTTGCCGTGCGGCTCGCCTCCGAAGTCGATGTGTCGACCGGTATTGAAGTAGCCCTGACAGCCACCGGCCAAGATGAACGGGATGTCTCGACGCGTGTGGCTGTTGCCCTTGCCGAGCTCGTTGACCCATACGACTACGGTGTTGTCGAGCAGTGTGTTGTCGCCCTCTTGGATGCTGTCCATCATCCCGAGCAGGTAAGCGAACTGCTCCGAGTACCACTTATTGATTTCGAGCAAGTCCGCTTTGGCGCTCCCATTGCCGTCGTCGTAGTGCGACAGACCGTGGTGACCCTCGTCGAGGACCTGGGGCACCCAGTTGAAACGCACACCGCTCACCGAGCGCGACCACTGCAACGACGCAACACGGGTGAGGTCGCACGCGAGCGCCATCACCAGCATGTCCATCTGAGCCTTGCCGGTGGCTGGGTACATGTCGTTCTGCTGGAAACTACCGCCGGGAAGGGCCAGGTCGGGCGAGGTGCAGGCTTCGCCGAAGTTGGTCGTCACCTCCAAGCGCCGCTCCAAATCGCGAATCGATTGCAAATGCTTATCGAGCTTCTGCTTGTCGTCATATCCCAGACGATTCTGGAATGCGGCATGGTTTTCCATGACCGCGTCGAGGACGCTCTTTCGTCGCCGCTGAATCAGTTGCAGCGCGAATGGATCCGAATCGATGTCGCTGAAGAAGTCCGCGAAATTTTGATTTGGATCTTCCCGGGGTGGCACGGGTTGATCCGGCGCGCTGTACGACATCCGTGACCACACCGACGAACTCTTCACTTGTACACCAAGCTCGAGCGACTTGAACTTGGTGACGACGTCCTTCGCGATCTCATCGGCGATGTACTGGTCCACGGTCTGACCGCCGCCCCAGCCGATGTACTGCTCTTGGCCCGCATCGCACGAGCCTTCGCAGAAGAGGCTGCCGGGAAGGATCTCGGCGTTGCTGAGCACGCAAGCCATGCCGGTCTGATGCCCATCGCCAATGGAGTCGTAGGCCACCTCCTGGTCGACACCATCGAGGAAGATCAGCTTGTTCGAGAACGGCGCCATCGCCGCGTGCAGCGGATGAGCGGTCAGATCCATGTTGGCGGGCGGGCTCCAGATGTCCTGCCGTGTACCGTTGGCCGTGAACCAGAAGACGACCCGTTTGGGCGCGCTCCCTGTCTGCGCCGCCCCTCTTTGTGGCAGCATGGCGTCCAGCATCGGTAGACCGACGGCCACCGTCCCACCGAAGATGGTGCCCTTGAGCATCGCGCGGCGCTTGATCCGTTTCACTGGGGCCCTCCTGTCTC
>JAUXFZ010000267.1 GCA_030622585.1 Myxococcales bacterium | reverse complement strand
TTCTCCTCTTGCTTGAGCAAGCGCTCCTTGCGAGTTGCCTTTGCGGCTTTGGCTTTGGCTTTCTGAGCCTCGGACGCGGGCTTCGCCTTCTTCTCGGCCTTTTGTTTGGATTCCCCCCCCTTCTCCTTAGCTGCGCCGTTCACTTCTTTGGGGCTGTCGGCGCCTGCTGTGAGGGTGGCTCCGGCTGAAACGCCGAAGATCAGTGCGAGGGCAATCAGTAGCGATGGAACGATTCTCATTCTCTTCCTCCTATGGGGTGTGGGCTTCGACGGACAGTATGTCCCCAAAGAAGATCTGCCCAAGGGGTTTGGAGATTCTTGACTGCGCTGACTAAACAGCCGTACAGTGCTGTGCATGAGCGCAGTGGGGGGGCATACACCGGGCGCGGCTCGGTCTTTTCGGCGAGTCGATAAGCCATGGGCTCGGGCGCGGGGCGCGGCGGAGGTGCTCGAGCAATGGCGGAGCAATGGCACCTGGCGGAACGTGACCTGGAGCCATCAGGTCGAGCCGCACGAGGCGAGCGTCGCGGAGATGCCGCCGGGCCTAGCGCCTGGGGTCGAACGAGCGCTGCACCAGCGCGGCATCCGGGAGCTCTACAGCCATCAGGCGCGCGCGTTCGAGCTCGCGTCCGCGGGCAAGCACGTGGTGGTCGCGACACCGACGGCCTCGGGAAAGAGCCTTTGCTACAACCTGCCGATCCTGCAGGCGCTCGCCTCCGATCCGAGCGCGACGGCCATCTATCTCTTTCCGACCAAGGCGCTGTCGCGCGATCAAGAAGAAGCGCTGCGGGGGCTCATGCGCGAGGCCGATCTGAACGCGGGGGCCGTCACCTACGATGGGGATACGCCCAACGACGCGCGACGGGCGGCGCGGCAGCGCGCTGGCGTGCTGCTCACCAACCCGGACATGCTGCACGCGGGCATCATGCCCCACCACACTGGCTGGGCGCGGCTCTTCTCGAATCTCAAGTACGTCGTCATCGACGAGCTGCACACGTATCGCGGCGTCTTTGGGTCGCACCTTGCCAACGTCATGCGTCGCTTGCTGCGCATTGCGCGTTTCTATGGCTCGTCGCCCACGTTCCTGTTCGCGTCGGCGACCATCGGTAATCCGCGCGAGCATGCGTCGCGCATCTGCGGCGAGCCGGTCGAGCTCGTCGCGCAGAGCGGCGCGCCCACCGGGCCCCGGCAAGTCCTGGTGTACAACCCGCCTGTCATCAATGCGGAGCTCGGGATGCGGCAGAGCTACATCAAGACCGCCGTTCGATTGACGCAGGATCTGGTGCGCGCGGGTGTTCCGACTCTGGTCTTTGGAAACTCGCGCAATGGCGTCGAGGTGATGCTCAAGTACCTTCGCGACCGGCTGGCGCGCGACCAGATCGACCCGTCCGCGATTCACGCGTATCGGGGTGGCTATCTGCCGCAGACTCGCCGTCGCATCGAAGGGGCGCTTCGCGAAGGTGAGATCCGCTGCGTCGTCGCGACGAATGCACTCGAGCTCGGCATCGATATCGGCGCGCTCGATGCGGTCGTCTGTGCGGGGTATCCGGGGACGATGGCGGGGCTTTGGCAGCGGTTTGGGCGGGCAGGGCGGCGGCGCGATCTGTCACTGGCCGTGCTGGTTTCGTCGAGCAATCCGGTCGACCAGTTCATGGCGCGCCACCCGCGGCAGCTGATCTCGGCGCCGATCGAACATGCGCGCATCGATCCCGACAACATCGAGATTCTGATTCAGCATCTCAAGTGCGCGGCCTTCGAGCTGCCCTTCGCGCCTGACGACGTCTTCGGCGATGTCCCGGACGAAGCGCTCGGCGAGGCGCTCGACTACTTAGCCGACAACGGGGTCGTGCATCCGACCTCCACGGCCGCCGGCGCAACGTACCACTGGGCGTCGGACAGTTACCCGGCTAATGGCGTCTCGTTGCGAAGCGCGAGCTGGGACAATTTCGTCATCGTCGACCTCGATGAGGACCGCACCATCGCCGAGATGGACTGGCGCAGCACCCACACGATGTTGCACGAGCAGGCCATCTATCAGCACGAGGGCGGCCAGTATCAAGTCGAGCGGCTCGATTTTGACAATCACAAGGCCTTCGTGCGACGCGTGAAGCCCGACTACTACACGACCGCGATGACACACAGCAAGGTCACGGTCCTCGAGCAAGATCAGAGCGCCACGGTCGAGCTCGGCGAGGTGCCGCTCGATGCGGGCCTCGGCGACGTGAGCGTCATCGAGAAGGTCGTCGGTTACAAGAAGATCAAGTTCCACACCCACGAGAACGTCGGCTACGGCGAGGTGCACCTTCCCGAGATGCAAAAGCACACCACCGCATTTTGGCTCACATTTCCCGAGGATTTCGTTCAGAGCCAGGCCGAACCGCGAGCAGTCATCGTCGATGCTTTGCGCGGGCTTTCGAAGGCGATGCACGTGGTGGGCGCGGTGGGCTTGATGATCGACCCGCGCGACTTGGGCCGTACGCTCGGAAGTCGCCACGAAGACGAGGCGCCGCCCGGCAAGGGTGAGGGTCCCGGCTTCGACCCGACGATCTTTCTCTACGACACGGTCGCAGGCGGGGTCGGGTTGGCGTCACGGCTCTTCGAAGAGCGCGAGGAGCTCCTGCGCCGTGCACGGCATCTGATCGAGAGCTGCGAGTGCAGCGAGGGTTGCCCTGGCTGCATCGGCCCCGATGCGTCCGGTGACGACGACCTGGAGGCTGCGCGCAAACGATTGGTGCTTGGCTTGCTAGATGCTGTTGGCGTGAGCGCTATTCACTGAGGGCTACTGAGGACCGATGTCGATCAAACGAAGCCTAGCGCGGCTCGCGCAAACGACCCCACGTCAACTCGATGTCGCCAGCGTTCGAGGTGCGCTCCCGGGCCAGGCGCGCGAGACGGAACATGGCGAGCTTCACCTGATCGACGAGTACCTCGAGCCTCATCATCATCACGGGCGCGCGCCCATCGCCGAAGCGCTCCACGTATCGACCGAGCGTCTCGCGCAACTCGCTCTGGACCCTTCGCTCGAAGGCATCGACCTACAGCGAGCCTTGTTCTTCGACACCGAGACGACCGGACTTGCCGGTGGGACGGGAACGGTGCCTTTCTTGATCGGGATCGGCTGGTTCGAGGACCAATCGATGCGAATTCAGCAGCTTTTTCTCCCGGAACTTGGCTGCGAGGCGCCGATGCTGCATTGGCTGCGTGAACGAGTGCAACAGAGCAGTTGCGTGGTTTCGTTCAACGGCAAGGCTTTCGATTGGCCGCTCTTGCGCAGCCGCTTCGTGCTCAACCGGGTGAAGGCGCCGGTGCTGCCGCCGCATCTCGACTTGCTGCATTGTGCGCGTCGCGTGCTGAAGTCGAGGCTGAAGTCGGTTCGGTTGGTGGAGCTCGAGCAGCGGGTGCTTGGGATGTATCGGGACGACGACGTTTCGGGCGCGCTGATTCCGCAGCTCTATTTCGACTACCTCGATGGGGGAGACGTGTCTCCGATGGCCAAGGTGATCGAGCACAACGCGAATGATTTGATCGCGTTGGCTGCGCTCGTCGCCGAGCTGGTCAATCATTTCGACGAAGTACACCGCGGTGATGACCCACGTGACCATTTGGCCTACGCCAAGGTGGCTGAGCGCACAGGTGATCGTACGCGCGCGCGCTCGTTTGCGGACGCGGCGATAGAGGGTGGTGGCGAGTCTGTATGCACCGTCGAGGCCTGCCTGATCAACGCGCGGATGGCTCGTCGCGTGGGCGATGTCGACGACGAAGAACGAGCGCTGCTCGGCGCGCTTCGTGCAGCCGACGACGAAGAGCTTCGCGCGGGCGTCCAACTGGCGCTCACCAAGCACTACGAGCACCGGCGCAAGGACCTCGGACGGGCCCTCGAGCATGCGGGAGGCACCTGCTTGGCCGAGGGAGAGGACGCGGCCGAGCGACGGGTGGCCCGGCTGGAGCGTCGTTTGGCCCAGCAAACCTGACCTTTTTGCAATGGCTTTAGGGGGCGCTGGCACGGGCTGGCACACCGGCATAGTCTCTACACCCTGGATTTACGGCGGTTTTCCGCCGCGTAGGCTGGCACCAAAGTTGCGTATCGAAATAGCCAGACCCCCCTGCGTGTGGAGAGATGCGATGAATCGATATTGGTTAGCCTGTGTGTTGGTTGGCGCCGTCGTCCTGACGATAGCCGGTTGTGGTGAGGGCAGCTCGGGAGACGTAGGTCCGGTCGAGGGATATGTCTGTGGCGTCGACGGCAAGACGTATTCCGTCGAGGATGCCGCCCGAGCCGAGCACGGCATCGAACACCGCGGCCGCTGCGACGAGCCGATGCACTGCGAGTCGCACAACGACTGCTTCGTCGGCGATGACTGCATGCCCGCGCCGTGGGCGGCCAGCGAAGGCCACGAGGACGGCACCGATCCGGCCATCTTTCCGTCGGAGCCGGACGCCTATTGGTGTATTCCGGGTCCGACGCGCTGTAACTGTCCTGGCGTCTTCGAACCGGCGTGCGGTGGCGATGGACGCAACTACATCAACGCTTGTGAAGCGGCGTGCGCCGGCGTCGGAGTGCGGCACGAGGGGTATTGCACGGAGCCTCCCGGCGAAGGCTGCGTGCGCGCGGGGTGTAGCGACCATCTTTGCGTAGAAGAGGGCATGGCCATCGCGAGCATCTGTGAGTGGCGCCCCGTCTACGAATGCTATCAGCAGGCCACCTGCGACCGTCAGCAAAACGGGCAGTGTGGCTTCACGCCGACGCACGAGCTCGTCGAATGCTTGGAGCACTTCGGAGAGTGCTACGACGACGGCGATTGCTCGCCGGGTCACTACTGCGATCGATACAACGTGTGGCCCGTGGATGGCCCCGAGGGGGGC
>JAUXFZ010000036.1 GCA_030622585.1 Myxococcales bacterium | reverse complement strand
GGGCTCACGAAGTACGTCGACGCATTCGCTCCCGAGGGCGATCCCACGTTCGACGAAGAGAACGGCATCGACACGTTCCAGTTCGCTGTTCCCGAAGATCCTTCGGCCGAGCCGCGCGGACCGCTGTGCTTGCGAGGCACCGAGTACACGGTCGACACCCGGGAGGGAAGCTCTGACGCCCTCGTTATTTTCCTACAGGGTGGCGGAGCCTGCTGGGAAGGATTCTGTTCGGCGTTCGAAGAGACGAACTTTCTGCGGGACGTCAGTGGGGGGATCTTGAACCCCGCGTTCGATGCGAACCCTGTGGCCGACTGGGACGTCGTGTACCTGCCGTACTGTGACGGAGCGCTCTTTGCCGGTGATGTAGACCGTGTCCTGCCAAGCAGCGTGATCGGCGAGGGCGAGCCTGGGGAGAGCATGGGCTACCAACGCGGCCTGCAGAACCTCACTGCCGCGCTCGACATCGCGGTCGCGCAGTTCCCGAATCCAAGCCGGATCCTATTGACCGGTATCAGCGGCGGCGGGTTCGGAACGATCACCGCGATGCCGCTCGTCCGGTACTACTATCCCGACACCGAGATCCTGCTCTTCAATGACTCCGGCGTCGGCGTGGCGAAAGAAGGCGACCCCGACTTCATCAACGAAACGCTGCTGGCCGGCTGGAACGCCAGCTCGCTCATCCCTGAATCGTGCCCCGCTTGCACGAGTAACGGTCACATCACGCGCTTTATCGAGTGGCAGCTCGCCGCGGACGACAACTTCACGATGAGTGCGCTGAGCTTCAGCGCCGACACCGTGATCTCCACGTTTTTCCTGATGATCCCTCCGGCAGACTTCACCGCGTCGCTCTTGGCGGAGACCGCGCGAACGACGAGCATGTTCGAGGATCGCTACAAGCGGTTCATTCCCGAAGGCACCGCCCACACGACCTTGCTTCGCGAGACGTCGGACGGGGGCGGCGGAGTCGTGCAAATCGGAAGCCTCGAGACGGAGATCGCCGGTGTCACGGTCCTCGATTGGCTGACCGCGATGATCGACGGGACCGAAGACTGGGACGACCTGGTCTATGAAAACTGAGATTTGCGAGCGCTTGGGGATTGAGTTTCCGATCTTTGCGTTTAGTCATTGCCGCGATGTCGTGGCTGCGGTGAGCCGGGCCGGTGGGCTCGGTGTGCTGGGCGCCGTCGCGTACACCCCGGAGCAGCTCGAGCTCGAGCTGAAGTGGATCGACGAGCATGTCGACGGCAAGCCGTACGGCGTCGACACGGTCATCCCCGCCAAGTACATCGGCAAGGACCAGGGCGACATCACCAAAGAACAGCTCGACGAGATGATCACGCCTGCGCACCGCAAGTGGATCAACGAGCTGCTCGATCGCAACGGTGTGCCCCCGCTTCCGGACGACGTCGAAGAGATCGAAGGTCTGCTTGGCTGGTCCGCATCGGGCGGACGTGCACACTTCGAGGTCGCGATGAAGCACCCGATCGCGCTCATCGCGAACGCCCTCGGGCCGCCTCCCGAAGACATCATCGCCCAGGCGCATGACAAGGGCGTTCTGGTGGCCGCCCTGTGCGGCACCGTCAGGCAAGCGCTCAAGCAGAAGACCGCGGGCGTTGACATCGTGATCGCATCGGGTTTCGAGGCGGGGGGTCACACCGGCGAGATCGGCACGATGGTCTTGTTGCCACAGGTCGTCGATGCGGTGGCGCCGACCCCAGTGCTCGGCGCCGGCGGAATCGGTTCGGGCCGTCAGATGGCGGCTGCCATGGCGATGGGCGCCGCGGGTGTTTGGACGGGTTCGATCTGGCTTGCCACCGAGGAGTCCGACTCGATTCCCTCGCTCGTGGACAAGCTTCTCGAGGCGGACTCGACCCAAACGGTCCGCTCGCGTTGCATCAGCGGCAAGCCGGCCCGTCAGCTCAAGACGGCATACACGCGCGCCTGGGACGAGGACCCAGAATGTCCTGGCTATCTCCCGATGCCGCTTCAGTTCATGGCGACCGCCGAGGCCACGCAGCGCATCACGCGCTTCGCCCAGACCGGCGCCGAGCGATCAGACACGCTCCTTGGTACGCCTGTTGGTCAGGTCGTCGGTCAGATGAACACGCGCAAGCCTGTTCGTCAGGTCATCGAAGAGATGGTCGGCGAGTACGTCGACGCGGTCGAGCGGGTTTCGACGCTGCTCGCCCACTCAGACTAGCGGCCCCGCTATCATTTGCACTGGCGCTTCACGTCGCGAACGCGATTCGCGAGCCGGCCGGTGCGGTTTGCCTTGAGGTAGCGCGCGGCCATCTCGCAGCCTTCCTCGGTCGGACCGAGTAGCGTGGCGAGGCGACCGGCTGCGACCGGCATCGGGATGGGTGCGTTAGCCGCCTGTCGCAAGGGCTCCTCCGGGGAGCGTTCGCGGTCTTCTTCGATGTCAGCGCGCAACAGGTGTATGTCCGCGTCGTTCGGCACGAGCCCCGATGCCTGCTTGCCGTAGCGTACGGCGAGGCCCCGCTTCTCATCGGCGAGCGCGAGGCGCGCCTTGACCGTCAGCTCCCACACATGAACCTGTGGTCCAGCCTTCAAGCGGTTGCCTTCCGGGTCCACCGCCTCGGCTGCGCGTTCGAGTGAGTTCTCGGCGCCCAATTTTCGGCGCCCATACATTTGTGCCAGTGCGAGGCCCGTGTCGGCGAGCCGTGCATCCGCCCCTTTACGCTTGGCCTGCTGAAAATAGCTTCCCGCTCGCGTGTAATCCTCGGCCTGCAGGTACACTCGGGCGCCAGCGAGTCGAAGGGCTACGTCGCTCCTGTGCCGTCCAACCGCGTTCCGCATCGTCGTGACCCCACTTTGTCCGGCGCCGGTACGCACGAGAAAACGCACCCGCTGCTCGTCTGCTCGCAAGTCCCTTACCCTGGCCTTGTCCATCTGCTCGATGACCTCGGCGGCGCGGGCGAAGTCGCTCATGTCGATGAGCAACGCCACCAACCCGGACAGCGCCCGCGGTTGACCCGAGTCGGGCTCCAGCGCTCGCTCGTAGCTGGCCTTCGCCTCTTGGTTTGACCCGACTTCACGTGCCGCGTCGCCCCGGAGCGCAAACAGGCTGGCGTCGACCGGACTGAGTTCCACGGCCCGGTCGAGCTCGGCGACCGCCTTGGCCGGCTCACCCTTGGCCAGCAGCACTCGCGCGTGACTGCCATGCGCCCAACCTTCCTCCTCGCACGTGGCCAGCGCGGCGGACGTTGCCGTCGCGGCGTCTGAGAGTCGGCCACCGCCGATGTATGCCTGGGCTACCGCGTCCACGAGTGTCAGATGATTCGGCGTCGCGCCGAGGCCGGCCTCGAGTACCGCAATCGCCTCGTCGGTGTGCCCCCCTTCGAGCAGAGCATCCGCCAACGCCTTCGAGGCCGCGACGCCCCAGCGCGGGTCACCCGCCGCCTCTTTGTAGAGCGACGCAGCTCGATCGCGCTCGCCAGAGCGTCGGGAGCCCTTCAGCAATTCCGCGATCACCAGTGCGCGAAACGCGGGTTCCGCGGTTCTCTCCGGTCCAAAACCCGCCCCGCTCAGCGTAGCGAGCCCCGCGCGTGCGTCGCCCGTCTGCGCGTACCACCACGCGATCACGTGCGCGCGGGTAAACAGATCGGCCGAGGGCCCGCCGGACAATCGTTTGAGCAGACGCCTGGCGTCGCCGGGTCGCCCAAGCGCGAGGAAGAGCTGAGCGGTCCCGATGAGCAACGGCTCATCGACGCGAAGCTCAGGCTCGGCCGCGGCACGTGCGTAGTCGTACGCCATGCCGACGGCGCCTTGCCGGTACGCGAGGACACCGGTGATCAAGTTGGCCCACGCTTTGTGTACGACCGATGCGTTGTCGTCGTCACGCACCTCGCTCCCGAGCGCGAGCGCCTCGTCGGCGTTGCCTTGCTGAAGGCCAACGATTCGCGCACGGGCGATCTTCGTTGCTGCCGTCGCCTCGCCCACTTGGTCGAGCACGGCAAGGGCGGCTTCCGGGCTCTCTATTTTTGCGGTGATACGGGCGAGTAACGCGGCCGGCTCCGGCGCACCCGGCCGTGACTCGACTACTTGTTGCGCGTCGGGAAGGGCCTGCTCCCACTGGCCGCGTGCCACGGCGATGAGGGCCCGGCCATGGAGGAAGGCATCGGATTGAGCAGCATACTTGGCGGGCCTCTCGGCCTCGGCGTGCGCTGCGCGCGCGTCCCCTTCGGCGAGGAAGGCGTAGACTCTGGCGATCCGTTGATCAGGGTCGTTCTGCTCGGACGATTCCGCAAGCAGCGCCTCGCTCGTCAACAGCTTTTCGTGGTCCCCGCCGAGCGCCGCCGTCGCGAGCAGCCGTGCCCGCACGGAATCGTTCGGGTCGTCTCGTAGGAGGCTCAGCGCATTGTCGATGGTGTCCGGGCTGCCGTCGTTGATGACCTCATCGAGCGCGGACGCCAAACGAGCCGCGTGAATCCACCCGAGAATCAGGGTCGCGATGAAGAAAAAGATCAGTGCCGCGATGCCCGCCGCGATGAAGCGCCGGATGCGTCGCTTGAGCGCTTCCTCCGGTGGTAGGACGATCCTGTCGACCGGTGCAATCGATGGTGTGGCCTCCTCGACCTTGAACAGATCGGACGGTTCTCTACGCGAACTCGAATCTTTATCGGCCACCGTGCATCCCTCCCCGACGATGTGCGCCCCTGACTGCACAGTGTCGCGTCAATCGGGGCGTGGGCGCAAGTCTACGGACTAGAGGACAAACGGAATGATGGCCCGCCGCGTTTTCGGGTAATCGCTGAAGTGCTCCTGGTACCAGCGGTGGTTGGAAAACGCGCGTGGAATGAGGTTTGTGGCCGTAAACCAAGCGAATACCCACGCGGGCACCGTCCACGCGGCGAGGGCGAACCCGATCCATTCGACGATTTCGCCGAAGTAGTTGGGGCTGGAGAGCCAACGGTAGAAGCCACCCTGGGGGATCTTGTAGCCGCTTTCGCCGGGCTTTCGGAGGTTGAGAAGGATGGCGTCCGACTGCTGGTTGATGAGGTAGCCAGCCGTGAAGACGAGGACTCCGATGATGAAGCGCGGGTCGGTGAACCAGTCGGTGCTCAGCAGGTGGGGCGCGAGCACGGTAATCGCAAACGCGTTGGTGGCGCCGTTGGCCGTGTTGAAGCCAAGGGCGAGCAGGCCGGTGATGAGCGGCTTTTGTTTGTGCCCGCCGCGCATTCGGAACGGGTAGATGAACGACCGGTACACGTAGTGAAACATGTACATCCCGAAGAGGACGAGCGGGACGGGCTTGAACGCGTTGTCCGACATGAAGTAGACGACCGCGAACGCCACTGGAGACGGCGCCTCCATGATGACCCACAGGATGGTGGCGTTGACAGTCGGGCCCCAACCCGGGCGCAGATGGCGGCCGTACGGCGCGGAGATGAAGGACAAGAGGACAAAACTGACGATGCCGAGCACGACGACGCTGAGCACGGTCCAGGTGTAGATAGGATAAGCCTGTAGGGATTCGCTGAACGCTTCGGTGATCGGCATAGCTCTCGCAGTCGGTCTGGCTTGAGCCTAGACTCGCAGGGTGGCCCCTAATTGGTTCATCGCGTTCCCAATGCAAGTGGATGGGTTGCGGCTGCATCCGACCCCGCCGCCGGGTGTGCGTGTTTTCGCTACGTCGGACCTACACGCCACCCTGGGTTTTCTGGGGTCGGTTCAAGAGTCCGACGCCCGACGCGCCTGGGAGCGGGTCGGCGAGTTCCCTTCGTTTCGGCTCGTGACGGGGACGTTCCGTGGCGTCGAGCCGCTCGGCCACCCCGGGAAACCCTCCGCACTGGCCGCCATGGTCGACACCGGGAGGGAGGCGCTCGCCGAGATGATCGTCGAAGCCAGGGGCCCTTTGCTGACGGAGGCCGGAGCGCCCGAGGATGCCCGTCCGCCGCTTCCGCACATGACGTTGGCACGCATCCAGCGCCGGGCTAACCCGAGCGAACGCCGACAGGCGCTGCGATGGGCGCACACCATCGATCTGCGTTCCGTCAGGTTCACGGCAGCGTCCGTTGCGCTCTACACGTGGGCAGACGATCGCCAAGAGCGCCTCTTCCGGATCGTCGAGCAGCACATCTTCGGGGCTTGAGGCGCTTCTAGAACACCCGATCGGGCGATGTACCTCCGGGATTTGTGCGTTGCCTCGCCCCTCCGCCGGCCGCGTTCATGCGAGAACGTAGATTTTTTCCCGCGAATCGGGTTCAATGCCGCTCGTAGGAATACCGCTTGATGTGGAAGAAGTCAGTCTTTGGAACGGTTTTGGCGAGCTTCCTGGGCCTCGTCGTGTGGGTGTCCGGCTTCAGCTCCGCTCGGCACCAGATCGAGTGGGATGTTGCTACGCGGGTCACCTCTGTTCTCGAACGGACGGGTTTCTCCGAGGTGGTCCCGGTGGTGGACGGACGAGACGTCGAGCTCCGTGGCGATGTGCCGTCCGTGTCGGAGGCTCGGCGCGCGGTGCGAATCGTGAGCATGGTCCGGGGGGTGCGCGTCGTGAACGCGAACATGCTCGTCGCTGGTGAAGAAGGCCTTGGGGGAGGTGAGACGTGACGTATCTCGTGCTGCAGATGATCGGCGCCTTGCTGATCGCCGCTGTGTTGGGTGGCGTGTTGTTGTGGCTAGGCCAGGTGTTTTGGGGTCGCCTGGTCGCCCCGGTGCGCGCCAAGACCCTCGAGTACGAGCTCGAAGAGACGCGGTCCGACATCATTACGCAGGATCAGCGCATCCAAGGGCTCCACAAAGAGCTCAGCGCTTCGGCCGAGAAGCTCGAAGCGGTGCAACGTGCCAAGCGGCAACTCACTGCAACATTGGATGCGCGCAACCGCTCGATGCGACAGGCCACCGAGCGACTATCGGCGATCGACCTCGAGGAACGACCGAGGTCGCGCGAATCTGCGGAAGATTTGCGGCGTGAGCTTCGGATGGCCGTGGAGGAGCGCGACGCGTCGAAGAGCGCACTGCGGCAGGCGGAGACGCGGGGCGCGCGGCTTCAGACCGAGCTCGAAGTGCTGCACGGCATTCACGAACGCATGCTCGACGACATCGAGCGGCTCAAAGGTCGCATCCGAGACGCTGAGCTCGAAGTGAAGACGACCGGCGAATCGCGGCCGCCTGCTTGGGTCATGGTGCAGCCGTTCGGACCCCGCGACGACCTTCAGCGGCTCGAGGGCGTCGACCCCAGCCTCGAACGCGCGCTGAATCGACTCGGGATCTACCACTTCCATCAGATTGCGCGCTTCGATCCATCGGACGTCGAGTGGCTCGTCGAGCACGCGGATGGGGTCCCAGCGCAGACGATTCGCGACAGTTGGATCGTCGACGCCTCGCGACTTGCGGGCGTGCAAGGAAACTGAGCCTCTAAGAAGCCGCGTCGAGCGCTCTGTCCGCGAGGCTCGTCAACGCGTCGCGCGCGCCTTCGAGGTCGTGTTCCAAGTCGCTGACGATCGGGCGGGCATCCTCGGCTGCTTCAACGCTTTGCAGCCTGACGCAGGTTTCCCCAAACCGGCGCGCGCCAAGCTGCTGACTGCTGCCCCGCACCATGTGGGCCGCGGTACGCAGCCCGGGGAGGTCATCGGTTTCGATCGCGACCTTCATCCGCGCGATGCTTTCCTCGGCGGTGTGAAAGAAGCTTTCGATGACATCGCATATGAACCCCGGTTCCTCGTCCTCCAGCTCCAAGAGCTGAGACGTGATCGTGGTGTCGAGCGCATCGGGCCGAAACTCGGGGCCACTCGCGACCGGCCGAGCCGCCCAGCGGAGCAGGGCCTTTTGCAGCTGCTTCTGCGTGAAGGGCTTCGACAGGTAGTCATCCATTCCCGCCGCGAACGCGACCCGGCGGTCTCCCGTCATTGCGTGCGCGGTGAGCGCTATGATCGGAACGCGGCGTTGACCGGACTCGGATTCACGGGCTCGTTGCGTTCGAGTGGTCTGATAGCCATCCATGTTCGGCATCTGCCCATCCATGATGACTGCCGCGTAACGATGCCCCTCCTCGAGAGCTTCGAGTGCGGCGACACCGTCATTGACGGCGTCCACCTCGTACCCGAGGGCCTGAAGATGCGCGTGAACGACTTTTAGATTGATCGCGTTGTCCTCGGCGACGAGGATCTTCATGCCGTTGGACCGCAGCTCCTGCGGCGGAGGAGCCGGCAGAGAGAGGCGGTCCACGTGGTCCTGGGTGCGTCCCGAAGAGCGGGAGCGCTTGAGTGTGTCGAGGAGGGCCGCAACGATATTGGCCCGCCGAATGGGCTTTGCTACGTGTACGTGGACGCCAACCTCGACCAGTTCGCTGATCTCGTGGCGGTGGGAGCAGATCGCGATGACGGAGCTCCCGCATCTCGTAGCTGCGGCGTTGAGCTCGGACGTTCGGTTTCGCCAGTCTTTGCCGAGACTGCGCAGGTCGACCATCGCTACGTCAGGACGTGAGGACGAGCGAAACGTTCGGAGCGCGCCGGCGAACGTCGTCGTCGCCGAGGTCTCCAGGTTCCAAGCCTGCAGTTGAGCGCAAAGCGTCTCGCGCGCCCGGTTGTTGCTCTCGAGCACGAGAACCTTCATCCCCGCGAGCGCCTCGGTCACAGCCTTGAGCTCCTCGCTGAGCCTCTCCTCGATCTCGAAACGGGCTCCGAAGTAGAACGTGCTGCCTTCGCCTGGGGTGCTCTTGAGCTGCAGCTCGCCACCCATCAGCTCGACGAGCTGCCGACAGATCGGGAGCCCGAGTCCAGTGCCGCCGTACTTCCGCGTCGTGGACGCGTCGGCTTGGGAGAATGGCCGAAAGATGCTCTCCGCGACCTCCTCGGATATCCCAACGCCCGTGTCGGAGACGCGAACCTCGAGGTCGACGTACCACGGGCTTCGACCGCGGACCCGAACGCCGACGATGACCTCACCCGCCTCCGTGAACTTCAGCGCGTTGTTGAGCAGATTGGATATCACCTGTCGCAATCGCAGCGGGTCGCCAAGTACCTCCGAAGGCACGTCGGGACCGATCTGGGTGATGAGCTCGACGCCCTTGGCGTGCGCCGCTGACCCGTAGTTCACCGCGATGTCTTCAGTCATCGAGGTGATGTCGAAGGCGACGGACTCGAGACGCATCTCGCCGGCCTCGATCTTCGAAAGATCGAGCAAGTCGTTGACGATGGCGAGCAGGGAGCGGCCTGATCGGTGGATTTCGCGCAGATAGTCGTCTTGCGGCTTCGGCAGCGTCGAGGCGTCTATCAATTGTAGTAGGCCGAGGATTCCGTTGAGTGGCGTGCGGATCTCGTGACTCACGTTCGCCAGGAACTGTCCTTTCACCTGAGCCGAAGCCAATGCAGCGTCGCGCGCGCGCTCCAACGTGAGTGCTTGCTCGGTGGCGAGCCGGCGCATGGCATCGGCATCCTGGGCTTCGTAGTGGAGTCTGAACATGAGCTCGCGGCGCGACCAGAGGACCAGGGCCCCCACGAAGGTTGCGGCCCACAGGTGGAACATCCCGAGGCTGTATGGGCCACTCCCACTGCCGTGTGCGAGCTGAAGCCAACCGACGAACACGACGCCCACCATCACCGCAAACATCGAGAAACGATAGAGCAGGGCGCCCGCAGCAACGAGGCAGATCGCAAGCGTCGTCGTATTGCTGATCGCCCCGCTGACGGCGAACATCGTGAGCCCCATGCCGGCCGCGATCGAGATGGTGGCCATCGAGATCGGGGTGTCGAAGCGGGGATCGTCGACCCGCATGCCCGACCACACCAGGAGCACGAGCGCAGAGGACACGGCGCAGATGAGCACGTGCGGGGCGTTGGGGGTGAACGGCGGCGACACCAGAAACACCACGGCCGCTGCTGCGTAGATGATCGCCAGCACCGGCAACATGTGAGACAGGGCACCGAGCGACCGAATACGCGTCTGTTCGTCGCGCTCGCGCTCGTACTGAGCCTTCGATTCCGTCCCGAGGCTCTCGGGACGCTGCCCTTCGTCGTTCATCCCCAACTAAACAAGCTGCCCTAGCGGGACCCGATTGTCACAACATCACCCAAAAAGACGACAAATAGGCACCTCTAAAAGGGGTCAGAGCCCTTTTGAAACGGGCTAATTCTGGCAAGGTTTGCGGATGGGTGAGCGGGTGCGGGCGGAAGTGGAGCTGAAAGAGCTCGCCGGGCAGATTCGGTATCACGAGGCGGCGTACCGGGCCGGGGCTCCCGAGATCACCGATGGCGCGTTCGATGACTTGGTCGAGCGATATCGGGAGCTTGCCGATTCGTTGGGCATCGACGCGTCGGAGCGGATCGACGCGGAGCCGGGGCAGGATCACACCGCCGGGTTCGAAACGGTGGAGCATCGGGTGCCGATGTTGTCGCTCGAGAAGCTTTCACCGAACCGGCGGGACAGCGCGGGTGAGCCGATGCCGCTGGCGGACCAACTGTCCGCGTGGTTTCGTCGCCGGCGAAAGGAGCTGGAGGTCGAGGAGGTCCCGACCATCGTCGAGCCGAAGGTCGATGGGATTTCAGTGTCGCTTCTGTATGCCGGTGGCGTGCTGCGTCGCGCGGTGACGCGGGGCGATGGGCACAAAGGGGACGTGATCACCAAACAGGTGGCCCGGCTCGGTACGGTGCCGATGAAGCTTCGGAAGGCCGGCAAGGGCGAGATCGAAATCCGTGGCGAGCTCTACTGGCCGCTGAGTGAATTCGCGCGTTTCAACGCGACGCTGGACAAACCGTTGATCAATCCACGCAACGGTTGTGCCGGCATGATGAAACGAAAAGATCCAGCAGGCCTCGAAGAGACCGGGATTCGCTCGTTCTTCTATCAGGTCGCGTGGGACGACGGCGCGGCGCTTCCGCCGACTCAGAGCGAGACGTTGCAATGGTTGGCAGACCGCGGCGCCGATGTGTACTTGAGCGAAGTGTTTCAGACCGCCTCCGAGGAGGCGGCGTTTCAGTACTGCGAGGACTACCAGGCCCGCCGTGGCACGCTGAACTACGACATCGACGGGATGGTGATCAAGCTCGACGACCTCGGTATGTACGCGCGGCTCGGTGCGACCGGGCACCACCCTCATTGGGGCATCGCGTATAAGTTCCCGCCCGAGCGCAAGCCCACCACGCTCCTCGGCATCGAAGTGTCCGTGGGGAAGTCGGGGAAGCTGACGCCGGTCGCGATCTTGGAGCCGGTGTTCGTGTCGGGGACGACGGTGAGCCGCGCTTCACTGCACAACTTCGTCGAGCTCGAGCGCAAGGACGTGCGCGTCGGCGACACTGTGTTGGTCGAAAAGGCGGGCGAGATCATTCCTCAGGTCGTCGAGGTCGACAAGAGCAAGCGCAGGCGGGGAGCGAAGCG
>JAUXFZ010000152.1 GCA_030622585.1 Myxococcales bacterium | reverse complement strand
GCTGCAATCCAGCGGCAGACTACGCCTTGGTGGGTAGCGCTTACGTGCCAGCCGCCCATGGACAGATCGACGTCGAGAAAATCGACCGCGGGCAACTCCTCATCACGGTGACGCTGGACCACCTCGTCTCTCCCGAAAAAATCGAGCTCGGCCTGACGCACTACATCGTTTGGTTCGCCCCCGTCGGCGAATTTCCCATGTATCAGCGGACGCTCGACTACGACGCCGCGACCATGGTCGGCCGCGCATCCATTCCCACTTCGCTGCGCGAGTTCGAGGTTCAGATTACCGCCGAGAACAGCGAAACACCCCAGCAACCGAGCGACCTCCTCATGGCCTCCCAGAAAATCCGCGAGTAGCGATCCAATGGCAGATACCTCAGACATCAAAAAAGGCTTCAAGATGCTCATCGATGGCGTCCCCTACGCCGTCGTGGGCCACCAGTTCGTAAAGCCCGGCAAAGGCCAAGCGTTCGTCCGCACTCGCATCAAGAACATGATGACGGGCGCAGTCATCGACCGGACGTTCAAGAGCGGAGAAAAGCTCGAGAAGGCCGACACCGAAGAGCGCACGATGCAGTACCTCTACCAAGAGGGTGATGCGCGAGTATTCATGGACACCCAGAGCTACGAACAGATCTCCCTGTCGAACGAGCAGCTCGGCGAGAATGTGCACTATCTCCTCGACGGGACCGAGGTGGACATCATGCTCTTCGAGAGCCGTCCCATCGGCGTGACCCCCCCGACGTTCGTCGAGCTGCTGGTCACCGAGACCGAGCCCGGCTTCAAGGGCGACTCGAGCGGGAACACGACGAAGCCCGCGACTTGCGAGACCGGGTTGCAGGTCAACGTGCCGCTGTTCGTGAACACCGGGGACAAGCTGAAGGTCGACACGCGCACGGGCGACTACGTCGAGCGCGTCAAAGGCTGAGTGCTCGTATGTCGGCGCCAGCCGATCCCGCAGTGCTGCAGATCCTGGCGCTTCGCGCCGTGGTGCTCCGTTCCGTCCGGCGTTTTTTCGAGGACCGCGATTTCGTGGAGGTCGAAACGCCCGCGCTCGTGCCCTCCCCCGGGCTCGACGTGCACTTGGAAGCGTTCGAGGTGCGGACGCCAAAGGGAAAGTCGGCGGGTTGGCTCGCCACGAGCCCAGAATATCAAATGAAGCGCCTGTTGAGCGCAGGCGCCAAGCGCATCTTCCAGCTCTGCCGAAGCTACCGCGGAGAGGAGCATGGCCGGCATCACGAACGCGAGTTCACGATGCTCGAGTGGTACCGCGCCGACGCTACATCCGACGACGTGATTCGGGACACCGAGGAACTAGTCGCATTCGTCGCCGACGCAATCGCGAACAGCGGGGACTATCCCCTTCTTCTCCAGCAGGAATCGACCCCTAAAAAGAGGGGACTGTCCCCTTTTGCGGCGCCGTGGCGACGGGTGACCGTGGAGGAGGCGATCGAGTCGCACGCGAACGTCACGCTCCGCGCCTTGGCGGGCGACGACGAGCGGTCCTTTCGCGTGTGGGCGGAAGAGGTTCAGCCGCAACTCGGGCGCGAGCGACCCGTGATCGTCACCGATTGGCCGTCCTCGATGGCATCGCTCGCGCGCCTCAAGCCGAACGGGATGGCGGACCGGTTCGAGGCGTTCTTTCACGGAGTGGAACTGTGCAACGGCTTTGGAGAGCTGACCGACGCCGCAGAGCAAAGGCGGCGCTTCCAACAGGATCAAGCCGCCCGCGAGGCGGTGGGTGCCCCGGTCTATCCAATCGATGAGCGGTTTCTCGAGGACTTGGAACGAGGCATGCCGCAGAGCGGAGGTAACGCGCTCGGAGTCGACCGCCTGCTGATGCTGCTCGTGGGCGCCGACTCGATTCAGAACGTCATGCCGTTTCCCGAGGAGCGATTGTAGCCACCATCAGGGACCCGGCCGGTTTGGCTGGCCTACTGCGACTTGCTTCTCTCGTCGGCCTTGGCGCGCTCCCACATTTCGTCGAGCACGGGCTCCTCATAGTCGCGAAGGCTCTTGCCTTCGGCTCGGGCAGCGAGCTCGCAATGCCGGAAGCGTGTGGAGAAGCGGTTGAGCGAACCGCGCAGCGCAGCTTCCGGGTCTAGGCCTTGCTTGCGACCATAGGTCGCCACGGCAAATAAGAGGTCGCCGAGCTCGTGCTCGAGCGCGGCCATGTCCTTGCTTTGCGCCGCCTCGTCGAGCTCTGTCAGCTCTTCGTCGATCTTGTCGCGCGGCCCCCCGGCATCGGGCCAGTCGTAGCCCACGGCGCTTGCTTTTTCTCCGATGCGCACGGCGCGCAGCAGGCTCGGGAGCGCGACCGGCACGCCGCTGAGCGCACCACGTTCTTTCCTTTCTTTGGCCTTGATGGCCTCCCAGCTGTTGATCGCGCCACTGGCATCGTCGACCTGTTCGTCTCCGAACACCCACGGATGTCGTCGAACCAGCTTCTCGTGAATCGCATCGACCACACCATCGATGTCGAACCAGCCTTTTCGCTCCGTGAGAGCCGCCTGAAAGACGACTTGCAACAGAAGGTCGCCGAGCTCTTCGCGAAGCATCTCGGGCGTTCCGTTGTCGATCGCGTCGACCACTTCATGCGCCTCTTCGATCACGTACTGCCGCAGCGTCTCGAGCGTCTGCTCACGATCCCACGGACAACCATCCGGGCCAAGCAGCGTTTGCATCAGCTCGACGAGGCGCGTCAACGACCGGCCTTGTTCACTCACCGGGCGGCTCTAGCACAAGCGGTTGACGAGCCCCAGCGGCAGGCGTCATTGTCCCCGTTCATGGCATACGCAAAGAGCGCGGTCAGCTCCCAGCAGATCATCGATGCGGCTATCCGCGTCCTCGCGCGCCAGGGGTACGCCAAGACCAGCCTGCTCGAGATCGCCAAGGAAGCCGGCATGAGCAAGGGCGCGCTGCACTATCACTACCCAACCAAAGAGGCGCTGATTCATGCCGTCCTCGAGACCGCGTGCAACGTCGTCCAAGCGCGGACGGTGCAGGCGTGGTCGCCGTCGGATAATCCATTCGAAGCTCTTCGCAAAACGCTCGAGGAGCTCTGGGCCACGCGAGCGGAGCGGACGGACGAAGCCTTGGTCGTTGCGGACCTGATCGCGCTGAGCCTGTACGACGACTCGCTCCGGCCCAAGCTGGCAGAGTTCTACGAGCTCGGCGCCCAGCAGATCCGCGACTACCTCGAAGAGAACCTGCTGGCGCTCGGCCTCGAGCCCCGGATTTCTCTCAACCTATTGCCTCGCGTCGTCATCGGGCTGCTCGATGGTCTGGTCATGCAGGCATTCGTCGATCCGGATGCGTTCTCCCCGGACGAGGTAGTAGACGCGGTGCAGACGATCGCGATTTCGATTTTCACGGGAGGCTCCGACCGGTGAGCGCTCTCGGCTCAGTACGTGCTCAGGATGGCGCCGTTCGAGCGCTCTCGCGGGCGCGCGAGCATGGCCGCATTGCATCGGCCTACCTCTTCGACGGCCCCAGCGGTGTCGGTAAGGAGCTGGCGGCCCTCGCATTTGCGACGGATGTCGTCGGCGGAAGCGACCCGCAACTCGTCGAGCGAATCAAGTCCGGCTCGCACCCGGACGTTCGCGTGTTCGGGCCCCGGGACGAAGGCAAGCGCAACATTCAGGTCGACGTGCTCCGCAACGAGATCTTGCCGCTCGCACAATTCGCCCCCTTCGAAGCCGCCTCGACGTTCTTCATTTTCCCCGAAGCCGACGTCTCGTTCCCCGTGTTTCAACCCGAGGCCGCCAACGCCCTGCTCAAGACCCTCGAGGAGCCGCGGCCCAACGTGCACTTCATTCTCACCTCGGAGCGCCCCGATTCGCTTCTGCCCACCATTCGCTCACGGTGCCAACGAGTCCGGTTCGCGCGTCTGCCGGATACCCTCGTGCGCGACATCCTGCAGTCCCAGGGCGTCTCGGAAGATTCGATCGCGCCGGCGATCGCGCTGAGCGCCGGGCGGGCGGACGTCGCGCTGGCTCTCGCACAGGACGGCGCGGTGGACGCTTTGACCGACCTCGTCCTCTCGGTCGACGACGCCGTGCGTGGCTCGGGTCCGGGGGCGCTGATCGAGCTGTCCGAGCAGTTGGTCCGACGCGATGACCTGGAGCTCGCCCTCCTTACACTCCAGACTTTCTATCGAGACCTCGCGGTGACCTCGCTTGGCGTTCCAGCCGAGGGGCTCGGGTTCTCGGCACGCAGCGAAGAGCTCCAGGAGCGAATCACCTCGGTATCATCGAGCGCGGCTGCCGCTCGGGTCTCGCTCATTCACGAGTGCGTGCGGTCGATGCAGCAGAACGCCAATAGGCAGGTTGCGGTGGACTCGCTGCTGTTTGGTCTGCGAAACCTTCGCTAGGTGGCGTCTCGGCGGATTTTGGCTAGTCTCGGGCGCGCAATGGCTCGCCCCGTCTACGTCACGACACCGATCTACTACGTCAACGACCGCCCCCACATCGGACACGCTTACTCCACCGTGGCCGCAGACGTGGTCTCGCGGTATGCGCGCCTTCGCGGGAAGCCCACCTATTTTCTGACGGGCCTCGATGAGCATGGATTGAAGATCGAGCGCCGCGCAAGTGAAGAGGGCCTCGCACCGCAGGACTTCGTCGACCAGATGGCCGCCCCTTTCCGCTCGGCGTGGGAAGAGCTCGGGTGCGCACACGACGGTTTCATTCGAACGACATCGGCACAGCACCGTGACCGCGTGCAGGCACTCTGGAAGCTCATGCAGGACAAGGGCGACATCTATCTCGACGACTACGAAGATTGGTACTGCGTCGGGTGCGAGTCGTTCAAAACCGAGAAGGAGCTGCTCGAGGGCAACCGCTGCCCGATTCACCAAACACCCGTCGAGCGTATCAAGGAGCGCAGCTATTTTTTCCGACTGAGCAACTACACACAGCCTCTCCTAGACTACTACGCAGCACACCCCGACTTCGTCCGGCCCGACGCGCGCTTCAACGAGGTGAAAGCGTTCCTCACTGAGGGGCTCCGCGATCTGTCGATCTCGCGAACGAGCTTCCGCTGGGGCGTCGCGGTCCCCGATGACCCAGAGCACGTCGTTTACGTGTGGCTCGATGCCCTGATGAACTACGTGAGCGCGCTCGGCGGACCCGCCAAAGAAGGTGAGGCCCCGCTCTACGACGAATTTTGGCAGTCGTCCGAGACGATCACTCATATCGTCGGCAAGGACATTCTTCGGTTCCATGCCATCTACTGGCCTGCCTTCTTGATGAGCGCGGGCCTTCGGCTGCCGACGCAAATCTGGGCCCACGGGTGGCTCACGGTGAACGGCGAGAAGATGTCCAAGTCGCTCGGCAACTTCCTTCCGCCCGGCCCACTGGTCGAGGCGTTCGGAGTCGACGTGCTTCGGTATTACTTGATGCGCGAGGTCGGCTTCGGTCAGGACGGTGATTTTAGCCACCGCAACCTCGTCAACCGGTACAATGGTGAGCTCGCGAACGGGCTCGGCAATCTAATGAACCGGATCGTCGCCAGCATCGTCAAGAAGAGCCTCGACGGCCGCGTACCCAACGTCGACCTCGAAGCGCTCCAAGACGTGGACCGACAACTGATCGACAAGGCCACGGCGACTTCAAATGAGGCCGCCAAACACATCGAGGCGCTGGCCTTCCACCGCGCGCTCGAATCGATCTGGGAGCTGGTGTCCGCAGCCAACAAATACGTCGACTCGACCGAACCGTGGAAGCTCGCCAAGCAAGACGACAAGACCCGGCTGGAGCAGGTCTGCTACACCGTGCTCGAGACGCTGCGATGGCTTTCGGTCATGCTGTTTCCGGTAATGCCCGGCAAGTGCAACGAGCTCCGCGCGCAGATCGGGATGGGCCCGTTCCTTCCGACGGAGCAAACCGACCAATGGCCGAGTGCTTGGGGCGGACTGCGACCAGGCACCGAAACGCGCCCCGCCACCCCGCTGTTTCCGCGCTTCGACGAAGCTCAGGAACGCGGGATTATGGAGCGCCTCGGCGTCGACAAGGACGTCGAACCGGAGTCGTCCGCGCAGTGATCCCGCCACTGGCACCGACGTTCGAGGCGGCACTGCGCGACGTGCGGGCTCAGCAACCACGTTTTCGCTGCTTGGCTGCGACAAAACTTGGAGAGCCCCCTGCCGACCGCAGAGACGAAGCCGTGCAGGGACTGCTCGTCCTGGCGAAAGATCAAGTAGGGGCCGTACGTGAAGCGGCGTACGAATCGCTCGGAGCGCTCGCGGCAATGGAGGGTCTGGCCACGTTGCAGGAAGCCTTCGATGACGAGCACATGGGTGCGCGCCAAGCAGCGGTCCTGGCCTCCGGGCGCATCGCAGCCAAGTCGGAGGCCAAGCGGTCTTAGG
>JAUXFZ010000089.1 GCA_030622585.1 Myxococcales bacterium | reverse complement strand
CGAGGGAGGCGACCAGGATCTTCTGCTCTCCGTGCGGAACGTGCATCAGCGGGATCTCCCGCGTCTTGCCGGTCTTCCGTCCGGTCATCGTGACCAGGCAGATCGGTTTGCTGGCGGGCCCCTTGTTCATCAAGCGACCGCCACTCATCTTGTAGACCGCGACGTTGATCTTCGTGAACAGCTTCGCCCCCCACCGGACGTACTTCTCGTGCTTGACCGGGATTTCCCGAACGTCCTCACGTCGGGTTTTGACATACTCGAATCGCGCCATGGGGTGTCAACTCCTGCTATTGGGCGCAATGGTAACAGCAAAGCTGGCCTATGGGTACGCGGCCAATCAGTAGTGGTACTCGATGTCGACTTGGATCTGCGCGTCGTTCTGGAAGGCCTGAAGCACGTTGTTGGCCTGCGGGATGTAGCCGCGGCCTTCGAGCAGGATTTTCCAGCTATCGCCGAAGCGTCGCGAGGCTTCGGCCGCGATGAAGACGGAGCCGTCCTTAGCGTCGATGAACGAGCCGACGAGAAACTCGGTGCTCCCCACGTCGCTCAACGAAAGGCGAACGCCGGTGAAGAAGTCGTTGTCGAAGAGGATGAAGGTGTTGTTGTCTCGGCCATCGTAGCTGTACTCGAGGATGAGACCGACGTCGACGATGCTTCCGCTGACTTGATAGAAGGTGTATTCGAAACCGCCCGTGACCGCCCCGAACGTGGGGCCCTGGCCGCCGCGCACGATCGACTCGACTTTGAGGAGCCAGCTCTCGACGGTGTACTGCACGTCGAGGCCGCCTTGGTGGATGAGCGCGTAGAAGGGCTGTAAGGCAAACGGGTTGCCCCCAGCGTCGGTGACGGGGAAGAGTTGCGGTTCACGGGCGGTGCCGAAGAAATAGCTCAAACCCCAATCGAAGCCGGCCATGGCGTGGGACCATCGGAACGCGGTGTCGATCTGGCCTTGCTTCATGCGCGACTCGTAGACGCGGAGATCGTTGTCGACCGGCAGCGGAAGGGTGGGGCGGCCTTGTGGGCCCGGGAATACCAACGGCCGCGCCCAGCTCATCACGTAGAGCGAAAACGCCCCGGCCTTGTCGCTCGTGTACGAGGTGGTGACCATCGCCTGGCCGAGCTTGATGTCGGTGTCGAAGTCTTCGACGAGGTCGGTTTGGTTGATGATGTCGACCAAATGGCGGGACTCGGTCACGCCCCAGAATACTTTGTGAATGCCGAAGCCGAGCGTCCACTCGTCGAAGAAGAGCTCGAAGAAGCCTTCGCGGATGTCACCGTGCGTGCGGTTGCGGTCGTTCTGGTCGATGCGTCCGAACAAGATGAGCTCGAAGTTCATGTTGTCGGTGACGTTCATGAAGAACCCAGGCTCCCAGGCAAGTGAGCCGTTGAACCAGTAGTTGTTCAAAGGGGGAGCTCCCGGCACTGGCGATGTCGCGATTTGCGGGAAGAAGCGGGCCTGTGCATCGAAGTACCCGAAGAGGTCTCCGCGCTTGAAACGGTCTCCAAAGGTTTCCGGACCCTCCTCGTGATCCTCGTCGCCCTCTTTTGCCTCGCCCGAATCCTCCCACTCGACCTCGTCCCCCGCCGAATCCTCCCATTCGACCTCATCCGTCGCGGTAGTCGGGCTGGTCATCTCGAGTTCGACCGCCTCGGGCGCCGGCTCCTGCAGCTCGCGCACTTCTTGGTCGGCCTCTGCCTCCACATCCTGGGCCAACGCCCGTGCCGTCCCACCGAGGCAGAGCAGGGCTGTCAGAAACCACAAGGTCATCGGCACTGGCACGCGTGCTCCGTCGTGTCCGCTCGGGCTCAAAGGACCTGGGTTAGGCGCGTGCGGGTGAAATCGTCATCCTTGAGGCCGGTCTTGAACTTGAACTTGCTCCAGACGAGGTCGGTGCTCTTGGCGGTTTGGTGGTTGACCATGTGCATCTTGTGGGCACGCCAATACTTGCCGAGAAACTTGCCGTACTTGGTCGGCGTGAGGGTCTTGAGGAGCTGTCCCTTGCGGTCGTAGTAGTCGATCTTGCGCGCACGGTACTCGTCCTTGTCGAGCCATGCCTGCTGCTTGGTGTACCCGGAATCCTTATCGACCGGGTAGCGTTCGATGAGGAAGCAATCGATGCCTCCGACTTTCTCGTCCTTGATGTACTTGTACGTGTACTTCTCGATTTCCTGCGAAGAGAGATCCTCGTACGCGAACTCGGAGCCCATGAACGGACCGGACTTGTTGTTCGAGGCGATACGTTTTACCCGCCGAAGCGCCGGCAGGTAGAGCCACTGGTCGTCCGCCTTCACCCCGTGCGAGTACGTCAGCAAGGCGGTGCCCCGCACATCACGCGGGCTATGGAAGATCGTCAACGACTTGTCGCCGTCTCCATCGACTTCGAGGGTCCGGATCTCGAGCTCGCGCCTGCTTTCTTGACCGCGCTTGTTGCGGAGGACCATCAGCATGTCCGACGTAGTGTCGCCAAAGCCGGTATCCCGACGGTCGGCTTCGGTGGCGATCTCGAGGCCCTTGTCTTCGGCAGGGCCAGCGAAGGCCAGGGTCGGGACGAGCATCGCAACGAGCACAAATGGGGCAAACGAACGCTTCATCGAATTTCTCCTTGTGGCAATCATTGGGCGGGCGCCCCGGCGTGCGAGGGAACGGACTTCGGAGACAAGCTTGGGGCTTTGTCGATCTGCATGAGCAGTGGTGGCAAGAATAGAAGGTCCGCACCAAGCGCAACGAGCAGAACGATAGCGGTCAATACGCCCATACCAGCGTTGAGACCGAACGGGGAAAGGCTGAGGATCAAGAATCCGGCGACGAGGATGAACGAGGTCACGACGAGTGCGGTACCCACGGTCGAAAAGGCGTAGCGCACAGCTTCCTCGGAGCTCATTCCGCCCTCACGGCGCGCGCGAAGGTATTTGCTCAGAAAGTGAACGCTGTCATCGACGATGATGCCGAGCGCCATGGTGGTGACGATCGCGTTACCGACGTCGATCTTCCCGACAGCCATGCCCCAAATCCCGAACGCCATCAACGCAGGGGCCAAGTTGGGCAGGATGCTCAGCGCACCGAACTTAACGCTTCGGAACGCGATCATTAGGATGATGGCGATCAGCCCGAGCGCGATGAACGCGGCGATCAGTGAGCTTTTGATGTTGCGCTCGGAGATGTGTGAGAACATGAGATTTGTGGAGGCGGGGACGGTCCACATGTGTTCGGGTGTGTTGGCGTGCAGCCATTCCTCGGATTGGCCCTGCAGCTCTCGCATACGGACAGCCGTCACATTGTCGACAGTGACGATCAACCGGGTCGATGACTTCTCGATGTTGATCGTGTCGTTGAGGTCGAGTCCGTAGGGCAGGGACATCTCGTAGAGCAGCAGATACTGCGCGGCGAGGTCACGCTCCTTGGGCAAGGCGTACCATTCGGGATCGTCCGCGTGCATGTTCTTGTTGAGACGCTTGAACGTATCGGTGATCGTGAACACGTGTTGGACGTCGGGCTGCGTTCTCGCCCAGTTGGCGAAGGCGTCCACGTCCGCGAGGTAGTCCGGGTTCGCGATACCGCCTTCTTCGCCCGAGCCCAATGAGAACTCCATTGTGTAGATGCCCGAAAGGTTCTCGCTCGTGAAGTCGGTGTCGGTCCGGAACGCGAAGCTCTCATCGAAGTACTTGACGAACTCGTCGTTGAGCTCGTTGCGGGTGACCATCACGCTGAGGAAAGCGATCGCGATCACGCCAAACCCCAGGAGGCCCCTTCGTTTGGCGATGACGAGCTCGCCGAGCTTGACGACCGGAGTCGAACGCTCTGCGACCACCTTCTTGCTCGCGCGAATTGGGAAAATCGCAACCAGGACCGGCAATGCAACGAGGGTGTAGATGAAGGCGGCTGTCACGCCCATCGTCGCGATGTTGCCGAGATCGTTGAAGGGGCGGACGTCGCTCAAGTTCAGGCCCAAGAGCCCGATGCAGGTCGTGAGGCTGGTCAGAAACACGGGCCCCAGGTTGATTCGGAGACTCTCCGTCATCGCTTCCTTCTTGCTCAACCCCTTTTTCATCGATTGGAAGAGCGTGACGAGGAGGTGAACACTGTCGGCGACCGCGAGCGTCATGATCACCGTTGGAGCGCCCGAGCTTGGCGGCGTGAGCGGGATGCCAATCCAGCCCGCGATCCCCATGGCTGTTGACGCCGAGAGCATGATGATCACCAGCGTGATCAGCATTCCCCAGAACGAACGCAGGAATAGAAGCGCGGTGATCAGGAGAACCAGGTACATGAGAGGGACTAGCGTCGACAGGTCCTGCACCGACGCCTCGAAGAACGCGTTCGACAGCATCACGCCCCCGGTGAGGTACACCGTGTGGCCCGGGTACTTGCTCTCGATGTCGGCAACGAGCTCTCGCGTGGCGAGGGCGGCGCGGGTCGCCTCGTCGGATTTCTCGCGGGGAAGAGTGTGCCGCACGAAGATCGCGGTGACATGGGCTTCGTCCGAGATCAGCCGGCGCTTGAGAAGCGGCTCCGCAAGGGCGATCGCTTCGAGCTCAGCGAGCTCGTCGCGTGTGTATTCTCGCTCGAGATCGACCAGGTCGTCGACGATCAAATCGTCCTCTTCAGCATGCGAGTACTGGAAGTTCGTGATCGAATCGACCCGCGTGGCGAACGGCAGCTGCCATGCGCGGTCGGTGATCTCGCCCACGGCCGCGAGCGTGTCGGACCCGAACACCTTGCCCGAGTCGGGCGCCACGACGATCAGGATGTTGTCGTTCTTGGTGTAGATCTCCTGCAGGTCCTCGAAGGCCCGCAGCTGCGGATTGTCCTCACGGAAGAAGTACTGATAGTCGTTCTTGAACTCGATGAAGCGCCCCCCGCTTGCCGCGAGTGCGCCGATGCCGAGCGTGCCGACGAGGACGAGCCATCGCCATTTGAACAGGAAGTCCGTGTAGGCTCGGACGCGGTGTCCGTTCGTCGGCATCGTGGGTTCGGTCATGACGATCTCTGACGTTTGGGGTTGTTGGCATCGAGTCCGAGCAATTGCAGGTAGCCGTTCCGGAGCTCCTGCATCATGCCGGGGTCATTCTTGGATTTGGCCAGCAAGATGGCGCCCTGGAAGTAGGCGAGCAGTCGCTGAGCCAGGGCCTTGGCGTCTGTCCCGCGAGCGAGATCGCCTTCTTCGACCGCTCGCTCTACGAGCTCCTCGACAGCGGAGGTCATTTCGTCGAATACGTCGGCGACCGCTTGACGGATCGCTTCGCTTTGGGTGGCGATCTCGGCGCCAACGCTGCCGATCGGGCAGCCCTGCACGTGTCCAGACTCCTCGTACTGCGCTACAATATAGGAGGCGGCCGCATCGTACATCATCGGAAGCTGCTCGATCCCCCGTGCGTTCCGCGGAAGGGCTCCGCGGACGGCGCGAAGTCTATCTCGATGCTGGGAAAGGACGGCTCCCATCAGCGCCTCCTTCGAGTCGAAGAAGTGGTAGAAGCTCCCCTTGTTGGAGTCCGCGGCTTCGCAGACCTCCTTCACGCCGACGGCGTTGTAACCCCGCGAGTGCACCAATTGGGCGGCCGCCTCGATGAGTCGCTGCCGGGTATCGACAATCGCCATACCCCACTACTAGACCGCTCGGTCAAGACGTCAACCCCTGTTTTTCAGGCGCGATCCTCAATACCATGCACCGCGATTCAAGCCCGGCTTCGATCGGGCTCTTCCTGTTGGGATAGGATGTCCGTCGCCTACGGGTCGAACGTCGTGGCAACCCAGTCGGCGTCCTCACCGGGCAGGAAGCTGCCATCGTCCACGCCCGTCCACGCAACGAGGGTCGGCGCGAGATCAACGTGCGAGGTCAACGCCTCGCACCGCTGCCCGTGGGTCTGCGGATAGGCCGGGTGGGAGATGATCAGCGGCACGTTGTTCTGCTCCCGGTAGGCGGTCGCACCCTTTCCGTGGGTCCCGTGGCCGCCACCGAGCTCGCCATGATCGGATGTCATCACAACGATCGTGTTGTGCGTGAGGCCCAGGGCCTCGAGCTCGTCCAGTATGCGTTCGACTGCCCGGTCCGATTGGCGGATGCAGTTCAAGTAGTAGTTCAACAGGCGCTTCCAGCGCCCGTCCTCGTCGGGGAAGTTGCCGACCATCGCAGCGCGCGCCAATTGGTAGTCCGTGTGGGCAGACGGACGCCCCTTCTTGTCGAATGATTCATGGCGGCTCTTTGGCAGCTGGACGTCCCACTGCTTGCGGTAGAGCGGCGTATCCGGTTCGCGCGTAATGGGCATCAACGTCTTGGGATTGCTCTGGACGTTTCGACTGCGGAGTTCGAGGAGATCCGCAGAAACTCGGCACACCAGCTCTTGGTGTACTTCGTCTCGTTCTGCATCGTGGCGTCCTATTGGATTCAGCACACCGTGCTGTTCGGAAGCTTTCGCAGCATCGATCGACCGATCAAAGTGCTCAACGTGCTGTATCTACTCCCGGTCACGCTCCTACCGTTCGTCACGCAGGTGATGGGGGCGCATCGCACTGCATGGTGGGGCGTTGCGCTCTTCGGGGGGGTGAACCTAGCCGTCGTTTTGATCTATTCTTGGGCGTGGGCGCATGCGGCGCGTTACCTGGGCCCGAAAGAGGGCTCCTCGATCGCGCGCCTAGGTCGGCCCGTCGCTCCGAAGCTTGCGCTCTTCTCCGGGGTCATCGTCGCAGGCGTCGTCGTCTCGACGGTCGACACGGGCGCTGGCGTCTCGGTCTTTCTGTTGATGCCTGCGATCTTCGTGTACCACTACCTCCGCGCGCCTGTACATGGTGGGCAAGCTAGGGGCGATACCTAACGCCGGCCGTCACTCCTGGGTTTCGTGGGTCCCGTATTGCCTGTTGATCTCGTCGTATGTGGGCTGAAGGACCTTCTTCATGTCGAGCCGGCCGTTCGAGATCATGTCGGAATAAGGGACCCTCTTCGATGGATCGGGAAGTTGCGGCTTGTCGGTGGCGGGTGGCGGCCAGACGTCCTCGTCGACGATTGCCATACGCACGCGAATATCGTCCTTGGTGATGTTCCAGACCATGTAGTCGATCGAGAGACTTAACGGACCGTCGTAGGTGGTGCGGATGCGATCGTTGATTGCCCCCGTGGTGACGAAGTCCTTGAAGAAGTGATAGGCGACCGCCATGCGGGGCTTGATGATCGACATCACCTTGCCGAACGCTTCAGGCGCGGTGTGGATTTGGGTGCCCACTGCCAGGGCGCTTTCCGGGGTGAACTTGAACTTCTCGATCATGTCGGGAACGGCGACGAAACATTCGTGAATCGCGAGGTCGGCGTCCTTTGCGTACTTCACGAACCACTTGTTGGGATAGGTATCCCCGCCGAACACGAATTTGAAACCATTCCACTCGACGATGAAGCTCACCGGGCCGTCCAGAGCGTGGATGGCGGGGATCGTACGAATCGTCACACCGTTCTCTTGGTAGACGATCTCATTGACGCCCGTGTAATCAAACTCGGTGACATCCAAATGGTATCCACGCGGATCGGTGAGGCCCTGGCGCCCGTCGAGGTCCCACGTGAGCGCCTTGCGCAAGTGATCGAGCGCATATTTCGTGCCTCTCTCCGGTGTCGCGCCGCTCGGTCCCCAAACGCGAAGCGGCTTCTGACGTCCCGCCAGCGCACCACCGACGAACAGTGCGTCGAGGTCGCCGAAGTGGTCCGTGTGCAGGTGGCTCAGGAAGACCTTGTCGAGGTAGTTGTAGGGGATCTGGAGAGCCGAGATGCGCTCTGCCGATCCGGTGCCGACGTCGAAGATGAATTTGTCCCCATTCCCGAGCTCAAGCACCCAGCATGATGCTGCCTGCTTCGGACGCGCGGTCGGCATGCCCGTACCGCACGCGATCAGCCGCATCTCGTCGGGCCCGAGATCCTCGCTGTTCGGTGCGTAGAAGTCACGCGCGCGCGCTTTCACTGGCGAGTACTTGCCGGTTGCACCCGTGTCCGCATTCGCTTGGCCTTGTTCCGGGTCAGTTTCGGCACTGCTCGTCGCCGGCTCCTGCGCCTCGGTCGG